>CAXUIG010000080.1:15323-24371 GCA_964250845.1 uncultured bacterium
CTGAGCGAGTCCTGTTTATTGAGAATGGAACGGATGTTGGCAACCTTGAGAATCAGTTTTTCAGAGTAATGCTAACGGGCCAGTTTCGAGTGGAAGAGGTCGAGTTGGTTGTTAACTTGAAAAGACCTTTTGAGCAACCAATTTAAATCACAGGAGATGTCTATGTCTGAAGCCATCGAGATCTATGACGATCGCATGCGTGCGCTCGTGCGCCCAGGTGCCTCACTCCAGAAAGTTGCCAACGGCGCGGTTCATAGCGAGGGTCCCGTTTACTTCCGCGAAGACGACAGCGTGGTGTGGAGCGACGCTCACGGCAACCGGCTGCTGCGCTGGAGTGCCAGTGATGGAGTGAGCGTTTTGCGGAACCCGTCCGACTATCAAAGCGGTAATTACCGCGATCTGGAGGGCCGTCTCGTCGCGTGTTCGTCGGGTGAACGCGCTATCATCCGACGCGAGCACTCCGGTGAGTGGCAGGTTTTAGTGGACCGTTACCATGGCTTACGCCTCAACAGCCCGAATGACTTGGTGGTGAAGCGTGACGGCACGATCTGGTTCACTGACCCGCCCTACGGTATTACTCAGCCAGACCAGGGCTACGGCGGCGAGCAGGAACAACCCGGAAGTTTTGTGTACCGCTTCGACCCGGCAACAGGTGATCTCGATGCTGTCGTGACGGACATGGTGCGCCCCAACGGACTTGCCTTCAGTCCAGACGAATACCTGCTGTATGTGTCGGATCCCGCTGCTTTCAACATCCCTCAGGGACCCCACCATATCCGCGTGTACTCGGTAGTAAATGGTCGGTATATAACAAACGGTCGCGTGTTCGCAGTGATTGAGCCGGGACAACCTGACGGTTTGAGGGTGGACGAACACGGCAACATTTTTACTAGCTCTAAGGACAGCGTGCAGGTGTATGCGCCGGACGGCACCCAGCTGGGAAAAATCCTGGTACCGGAAACATGCGCCAACCTCACTTTTGGTGGACCGGAACGCGATCGCCTCTTGATCGCGGCGGGCAAATCCTTGTATGCCATCGACCTCAACACCCGTGGTGTGCAACAGCCTTGACGGCACGATTAACCGCGACATATCGATAGACTTAGAATCACAAAACGTCTTGCCAACGCGCAACGCGTGCTGCAGGCGTTGCAACCTCGCTCTTGGAAGGACAATGATTTATAAATTTGCTGCTGGCTTTGCGTTCGCCTTTCTATTAGCTTCATTTAATCTCCCAAAGCTAGGCCCACACCTGCTAAGTTCACTCTATGATGTGTTTCCTGGCGGATTCCAAGGAGTGGCGCTTTTACTGCTTCGGGTTGGCTGCGGCGTGTTATTCCTGTTCCACGGCTATCCAAAAATAACGCATCTTCGACTGTGGGCTAGTTCTCTGAAAATGCCTATCTTTCTTTGCTTTCTATCAGCACTGTCCATGTTGCTCGGCGGAATTTGCCTGATTTGTGGATTTCTCACACTAGTAGGGAGCGTGGCGATTCTAGGCTCAATGGCATTCGCGATGTTTTTAGAAATCTCACAAGGATTGCCATTTGTTGCCCAAGATCCATACTTAATTCCTCCCGAACAGTATAAGGGTCCGAAAGGACAAGGCGAACCACCGAACTGGGAAAAGGCATTTATTTACTGCCTAGTGCTGATTACGATCGCGGTTTTAGGTCCGGGTGCGTTTTCGCTGGATGCTATCATTTTTCGACCGTAACACCACACTGCATTGGATAGCTGCTTAGAGTCTCGGTGATACTGTTAAGCGTTATCTGTCGCCGGTGACTGCCGTTACAATTATTAGTAGCTTTTGTCAACTTGTTGAATTTCTGCAATGGCTGCAATCGTTCTCAACCTTAAGCCTTTTGTTGATCTAAGTGATGACCAGTTCTATGAATTGTGTCAGAACCATCGTGACCTGAAGAGGCAAGCGCTGCACTAAAAACCTGGATCGCGCCAACGGCGACTTGTCACAACGCCGCTCAATTCCACTTCCATCATTCCCCGATCAGCAACACTGCGTGTCCGTTAGGATCTTTGACTAGGCAATGGCGGTAAGGGCACGAGCTGTCTTTGAATTGCACGAGTCGCGGCGAGACGAACTGAACCCCGTTCTGCCGCAGCATATCTACTGCCTGCTCAATGTCGTTGACGACTAGCTCGAGCTGCATGTGTGCAATATCGCAACTTTTCCAATCACTAGGCATTGTCCGACCATTTGCAGGAGCAATATAATCGAGCAGTTCAACACCTGGACCGGCTTTTTGGGCAGGTCGCACTTCTGTAACTCGAACTTCGGCTTCTGGTAAACCATCGAGGCGAGCTTGCGTTTCACCCCAGTTGAGACTGCTTTCATTGACCTGCATTCCTAGAATGTCGCGGTAAAACTGTAGGCTCTGCTCCGTATTGGCAACGACGATCGCACTGTGATCAATTCCTAAAAACAAATAATCGGTTTTCTGATGCCACTTGTCTTGTCCTTTATCGGGAGGAAACCATATTAGCTCTAAGTCGTGGCGATCGGGATCTTTGAACTTGAAGGCTCGTACATAAGCGGATGCTTCATTGCTAGGCGGTATGGTCTGCGGCTCAACTGAGATCGGGTCAATCGGGAATGAGCGCAGGTGAGCATAAGCGCGATCCATGTCACTGACCACGATCGCCAGATGTTGAAACCACAGGTCATTGCTTTGCGAATCGATAGGTATGGGTTTTCCCTCAACGTTGAGATACTCCCAAAGCTCGATACGTTCATCTCCAAGCTGCAAGGTGACGATGCGAATTTTTGCCTCAGCGACGCCTTCAAGCTCGCTGTAATCCTGTCCTGCAACCGTAATGTCTGAAACCGTTTCAAACGAGAGTGCTTGCTCATAGAAATCCTTGGAGCGTTCGACGTCTGCCACCGTTAATCCAATAGCTCGAATTCTTTGCACCTGTACATTGGTGCGACCGGGCATATTCATAAACGACAGCTCCTCTATTGCAATTATCAATACAGTTATTTCTGCTAGATTAAACTAATTTTTTATTCTTTCAGAACTAGATAGTTCCCACAAACGAGAGCAGTGAAGCTACCCTCAATCTGGCTCAGAGCCCAAAGCTGCTAGAAATAATAACCATTAACTTGCTCCATGCTTTACCCAGGACTCCAGTTTGGCGCAGGTTGGAAATGGAGGGGCGATTAGTTTTCGATGAAACCCGTCAATCCAAAGTCGAGTTTTTGATGCCTTATGAACAGGTAATCAAGATGTGGCATCGATGCATCACAGCCGCCTATGAGCCGGAATTTCTGGCTCAGCGATAGTCATTTGCTCTTTTTAAGCTCACATTAGTAAGTTGGAGAGTCTAGCGCTTTTTTCTAAGGGGGTAAGGCTCGTTTATTTCTAATGAAATACGATAATTATCTGATCAAGCGGTGTAACGGGCGCGAATCGATTCAGCCAAGCTATTGCAAAACCGAGGGACACACCACTCTAAAACCGATGCCGCTGCCCCCGTTGTCAGGCTCCTCCCAGTGACGTTGCGTTGCACGGCAGAGCTTAGGAAGGCAGTACCACGAACCACCCCGCAGTAGCCGATAATTATCATCACAACCATTCTCCCAGACACTACCATCTGAGGGTGCCAACAGGTAGTTTTTGTGCCAGGGGTCAGCACACCATTCCCAGACATTGCCGTGCATATCAGACAAACCAAAGGCGTTAGCTACCTGAAAACTTCCAACAGGGGTTGTTTGTTTGCGGTATTGTCCCTTTGATCCAGAGCCATAGGGATAGTTACCGTCATAATTGGCTAATTCAGGGGTGATTGTCTCACCAAAGTGAAACGGTGTAGTCGTCCCAGCACGACAAGCATATTCCCATTCCGCTTCACTGGGTAGTCGATAGTCCCGTCCGGTTACTTTAGCAAGCCTGGCACAAAACTCCACTGCATCATACCAAGATACCTGTTCCACAGGTCGGTCTGTGCCCTTAAAGTTAGATGAATCAGGATTTAGATAGCGGTTGACGCGGGGGAGAACCGCAATAGCACGCCACTGAGTTTGGGTGACGGGGAACTTACCCATAGACAAAGGTAGTATCGTTACCTGGTGCTGTGGCCCTTCATTGGTATCCCGCCCTTCCTCAGATCTGGGCGATCCCATCCAGAATGTGCCTCCTGGAAGATTAACCACTTCCAGGATCACACCGTTGCCCAAGTCTTCGTTGAAGCACTGATTCATGCTTTTGGGGCTATTAGATTGCTATATCTGGGCATTTACCGTCACCACTTGGAAGCTAGCAACAAAGACTGATAACTTAGTTAGTTATCAGTCTTTGTTAAGACTAATGTTTTCCAAGGACTACCGGTTCACTTGATCACTACCTCTTGGGGAGGTGTTTGTGGAGCTTTAGCCTTGGCAGTAGCGCGGTCCGCTCTAGCCTCAGCGACCAAATCCTGAAAGGACTCCCCTGCTTCAGCAACAACGCTTTGCGTTTTGTCGAAGACGTCCATGCCCCAAAGTATGCCAGCCTTTGCTAGGTTTTTACTTGATTCTGATAGAGACTCACCCACGGCAGTGTCTTTTCCCGCCAAAGCACCCGCGACACCCAGGACAGGTGCAATAAACAATACGCCAACACCAACCGCTAATGCAGTCAACGGCTCTTCAAACAACAAAAATTCAAAGATTTCCATGTGTACTCAATCTCCAAAAAACACACAACAACAAACCATTCACATAATCGTCAATGATAACAGAAGCAAAAACTGTGGGATGCCCCTTTTTCTTTACTAAACAATATCAAACAGGGCTTTGAAGCAGAAAAAAGCCACAATCAGAAAGGGTGTTCCAGGGAGTATGGGAAGGATAACACCCAAGATACCAATGACTAAACTTACCGTTCCTACGGCTAGTAGTACCGCTTTCCTAATCAGTTTCAACAAATCCATCTATTGCTCACATCCAATGACTCATTTTAAATTGTTGATTATAGATGGCAGGAGCCCACTCTGTAAAGGTACATTCTATACCGGAGCCAGCTCTATGACGGCGACCTAGCCAGAATTAGTTGTAAACTTGCCTGGTTTTCATCTACCATTAGCATAATCTTTCTGGTTCTTGATGTTTCTATATTGCCATACAATCTAAAATGTCTGGTCAGTCTGCATAAGTTGTTGTTCCTGGGGTTCTACGTTGATACCGCATCAAGAACTATTGGATGTCTAAAGGGCAGAATATTATGCTAATGACAACAGGAACTGAAGCTCGTAGAAAAAATCAACCTAAAGAGATAGATTACCAAGTTATTCATACTACTGTGGGGCGCTTCCGTATCCGTGTCCCCCGACTTACAGATGATTCAGACTATGCGCTCAAACTAAATTGGTTAGTTGAGTCTCTTGATTTTGTTACCAGTGTTCGCATCAATCCCGCAGCTAGTTCGATCATCGTCAATTATGAAGCCAGTATAGTTTCAAGTGCTGTAGTTCAGGAAAACCTTTTTACTGCTATCCAACAGGCGGTTACTACAGAGATTCCCCTAAAAACAATACTTACAAAGACTGAATCCGGCTCAGATATAAAATGGGAACGTGTGGGTTTACCCGTGCTTAGTCTAGGCCTTGCTCTCCTTGCTGAGCAACTTATACTGCCAATCCCAACCCTACTGATTGGGGGAGTAATTGCTGCCGCAGCCGTACCTTTTTTCAGTAGAGTGATCGACGCTATTGTCAATGAGCGCCAACTTGATGCTGATATCCTCGACGCTATCTGGATTAGTATCAACACTCTAAAGGGGGATTTTGTTGCCCCGGCGTTGATGCTCAGCCTAATTGAGTCGGGTAAGGCCCTTCGTGATACAACAGCCCGGACGGCGGAGCGTCAGGCGCTGGATCTGCTGAATAGCCTAGACCAGTATGCCTGGGTTGAACAGGATGGACAAGAACGGAGGCTACCTCTGACAAAGGTGTGCATAGGCGATAAAGTCATTGTTTATCCTGGTGAGATAATTCCTGTGAGTGGACGTGTACTTCGCGGTACAGCATTAATTGACGAACACATCCTGACTGGTGAATCCACGCTTGTTTGCCGCTGTGAGGGTCAGGTAGTTCACGCTTCTACCTTAGTGCTCCAAGGCAAACTGTGTGTTTTGGTCAAGCGGACTGGTCACAACACTCGCTTAGGAGTGGCTGTCCAATTGATGCAGGCGGCACCTGTCTATGATACCCGCATAGAAAACTATGCGTCAAAAGTTGCTAATACAGCGATCGTGCCAACCATGTGCTTGAGTGCTACTATTTTTGCTCTGACTGGCGACACCACTCGTGCGCTTGCACCCCTCCAGCTCGATTTCAGTAATGGCATTGGGGTTGCTTTGCCGACTACTATTCTCGCAGCCCTGACCTACGCGGCTCGTAACGGTGTATACATCCGTAGTGGTCGCGCTCTGGAAGTCCTAGCACGTACTGACACTGTCATTTTTGACAAGACAGGTACTCTAACCCAAGGGAATGCTGTTGTGGTTGCAATCCAAACTGTTAATGAGGGGACTGAGCCCTCTGTAGTGCTTACTTTGGCTGCATCAGCCGAGCAGGGCAACACTCATCCAGTGGCAAGCGCCATTATACGCTACGCTAAGGAAAATGGTGTCCAGACGCGAAAGTGTGAAACAAGGGACTACCGGATTGGGATGGGTATTGCTGCCCAGATCAATGGACAAAAGATAATGGTCGGCAGTAATCGCTTAATGCAGCAAGAAGGAGTTGATTTAGATCCGATCCATCGGCGATATCCAGACATCAATTCCGGCAGTAACTCACTCGTCTATGTTGCTAGGGACGGTGAGCTGCTAGGGGTGATTTTGTATACCGACCCTGTCCGCCCAGAAGTACCTAGTGTGATAGAAACTCTGTGGGGTCAGAGCATAGATATGTATATGCTTACTGGTGATAATCAGCGAGTGGCAGATGACGTTGCCTGTAAGTTGGGGCTAAACCTCAGCAATACCTATGCGGAAGTCCTCCCCAAAAAGAAAATCGAGATCATATGTGGACTACGTAACGATGGTAGGACTGTGGTATTTGTTGGGGAAGGCGTCAATGACGCGGCAGCCCTTGCCTATGCTGATGTCTCTGTCTCGTTTGCTGGTGGCTGTGATCTGGCAAGGGAAACAGCTGATGTGATCCTTTTGGATGACGACCTGAGGAGCTTAACTCACGCTATTGACATTGCTAAACAAGCAATGGAGATTGTTTACACAAATACTGCCATAGCCGTCATCCCCAACATTGGTGTTGTATTAGCAGGGATTGTTTTTGCTTTAGACCCAATTTTAGAGGTAATAATTAGCAACGGTTCAGCAATCATCGCCCAGTTGTATAGTTTTCGCCCTCTTTTTTTCGATTCCAGAAAAGAACCCAACACAGATGTTTCTCTTGAGCTTTGTTAGCTCCCATTTTTTGTATACCTGTTTCTAGGAGCGGATAATGTGCATAATTGATCTGAGTGAGACGCTGCAAAATGACAAGAGTTGGGCCCCCTGGTGGGCACGCAACTCGGTCACTTATCAGGATCACAAGTTCGGACGGTTTGCGATCTGGTTGCTGTTCAAAATTCCGCCGAAGTACCTGCGTGGCGGGCTCGGTTGGGCTAATGATGTGATTAAGCTCTCCACTCACGGCACAACTCACATGGATGCACCGTGGCACTACGCACCTACTTCCGAGGGGAAGCCAGCTAAGACAATTGACCAGGTTCCTTTGGAGTGGTGTTACTGCGACGGTGTAGTGTTGGATATGCGCCATAAGGGAAATGGCGAGGCCATTATGGTGGAGGATGTCGAATTGGCTCTAGAAAAGATTAACTATAGGCTCAAGCCATTTGACATCGTGCTAATCCAAAGTGGGAACGACCAGCGAGTGGGAACGCCGGAGTATTTCACCCATGGATGTGGTGTCAGTGCGGAAGCGACGCACTGGCTGATTGATCGGGGTGTAAAAGTGATGGGGATTGACTCCTGGGGCTGGGACATCCCACTGCCAGTGCAAGCCAAGCAGGCGAAAGCAAGTGGGCGGAACGATATTTTCTGGGCGGCTCATTTCGTTGGCATCGACAAGGAATACTGCCAACTGGAACGGCTCACCAATCTGGACAAACTACCGCCCCATGGCTTCAAGGTGGCAGCATTTCCGCTCAAGGTCAAAAATGGTTCTGCTGGACCGGCTCGGGTCGTGGGGATCACACAAGAAGATTGAGCAAGCCATGAAACTCCTGACGTTTGTTCCTGGTTCTGACCGATTAGCTGTTCCACTCTTGGGGGTGTTAATAGATGACGACCACACCGTTGTGAATTTGCAAGCGGGCATACAGGTCATGGCAGGCGCTCCTGAGCCCTTTTTTGCTGACATGCTTGCTTTTCTAGATGCAGGGGAAGCAGCCCAGGAAGCAGCTGAACATGTAAGAGATTTTGTCTGTACTCAACGCCCACCGGAAACCACTTACCCGCTAAGTAATGTCGTGTTGCTCTCTCCTGTGCCGCGACCACGCTCCATTCGCGACTGCCTGGTGTTTGAACAGCACCTGATCCAGGCAACCCGGACAGTGGTTCGGTGGCGCTCACCACTGCTTGCTAATTTAGACACCTGGGTAGAGAAGTTGAGGGGAAAGCCATTGTTCAGTCCACCCAAGGTCTGGTACGATTTTCCCGTGTATTACAAAGGAAATACATTCAGTGTGGTCGGTACAAATACTGAAATACATTGGCCCAGCTATACAGAGAAACTAGACTACGAATTGGAGTTCGGCATATTTATTGGCAAGACTGGACGAAATATCACTCAGTCAGAGGCACGCAACCACATTGCTGGTTACACACTCTACAACGATTTCAGCGCCCGCGATATCCAATTGCGGGAGATGAGATGTTCCCTCGGTCCAGCTAAGGGGAAGGACTTTGATACGGGTAATGCTATTGGTCCCTATCTAGTCACCCCAGACCAAGTGCCGGAGCCATATAGGGCAAACGCATCTTAATGAGCGGCAACATGTGATAATAAAACGTGCTCTTT
>CAXUIG010000081.1:0-24252 GCA_964250845.1 uncultured bacterium
AGAGGAGGCGACGAAGATTTACTGGGATGTGCGTCTTTCTGAGCGCTTCCCGACAATAGAGTTTCGGGTCACGGATGTGTGCATGAGTGTGGACGAAGCGGTGATGGTCGCGGGGCTCGTGCGCGCGTTAGTGCGGACTTGTCACGAGCAAGCGATCAAGGGTTCACCCTTCGAAGCCGCGCGCCCCGAACTTGTGCGTGCTGCTCACTGGCGCGCCGCCCGCTATGGCTTGGATGCAGAGTTGATGGACATCGGCGCTCTTGCTGCCGTCCCAGCCCGTGAAATGGTTGATAAGTTTTTAGCCTTCGTGCGCCCATCGCTGGAAGACTCGGGTGAGTGGGAGGAAATCTCTTCAATTGTGGATGAAACAATGCAGCAAGGGAACGGCGCAACACGGCAGCGTGAAGCGTACCTCCGTGCTGGGCGCTTAGAAGATGTCGTTGATTTAATCGTCAAGGAGACCGCAAAGGGGATAGTTTAATGAGGCGATGGAAGGAATGGCGACCTGCTTTTTTAGCTGTGGCTTTTGCCTTGGCGATCGCTCTGTCAAACTGTAATAGCCCCTCGACGAACCAGGCTAGCAACAGTTCTTCGTCCCCAGCTAACACCCCAGCAGTGGCTCCACCGGGTGCTGTCGTCTACGGCTCAAGCGGCGAACCAGTGAACTTGGAGCCTGGAAACATCACTGACGGGAACTCAGTTGTTGTCCAAGACCAAATCTATGATCGCTTAATTAGCTTCAAGCCAGGTACCACTGATCTTGAGCCTGGTTTGGCTACCAAGTGGAATTTTTCTCTTGGCGGCAAAATTTGGACTTTCAAGCTCCGCCCAGGCGTCAAGTTTCACGATGGCACCGATTTCGACGCTGAGGCGGTGATATTCAACGTGGATCGTTGGTGGAACCCGAAGAGCGACTTCGGATACCGCAACGCCGGTAAGACCTATGAGATTTGGAAAGAGCTTTTCGGTGGCTATAAGGAAACTCCTACCTCTTTAGTGCAAGACGTAGTCGCAGAGGGCAAGGACACTGTCAAATTTGTCCTCAAGCAGCCCTTTTCCGTATTTCCGGAGGCGATCGCTTCAGGATTCTTCGGCATGGCTAGCCCTACCGCGATCAAAACAGCTCAGGCAAAATACGGCACTCCATCATCGATAGCTGTAGGGACTGGCCCGTTTGTTTTCAAAGAATGGCGTACAGGTGATAGCATAGTTCTGGAGAAAAACCAAAAATACTGGAAGCAAGGCTTGCCTAAGTCAGAGCGGTTGGTGATACGCTTCATAACCGACCCAGCGGCAAGGTTAGCCCAGATCAGATCAGGAACGGTTGACATAACTGTAGATATAACTCCGGATCAGCTTAAAGAGGTTCAGAAAGACTCAAAATTGGATTCGATATCTCGCCCTTCACTCAACGTCGGCTTCCTAGGTTTAAATCCCAGCTACGAGCCGCTCAAGAAAGCAGAAGTGCGTCAGGCGATCGCCCTTGCAATCAACAAGCAGGAGATTGTCAAAGCTTTCTGGGGCGAGTCGGGTGTATACGACTCTCACTTCATCCCTCCCACGTTAAAGGAGTTTCAGTCCGAAAAAGTCTCTAAATATCAATACGACCCACACAAAGCCAAGCAAATTCTGGCTCAGGCAGGCTACCCGAATGGCTTTGACCTTCAACTCTGGTATATGCCGGTCAGCAGACCCTACTTCCCCACCCCCAAACCCATTGCTGAAGCCTTCGCTGCTGACCTCAGCGCGATCGGCATTAGAGTCAGCCTGCAAACAAAGGACTGGGCTGCCTACCTGGCTGAGCGCAACAAACCTCCTGGTTTCCAAGCTTTTATGCTGGGCTGGACTTCTGACTATGGAGACCCCGACGGCTTTTACTATCCCCACTTCGGTCCTGGTTCCACTACCGATATAGGAAACTGGAAAAATGACCAAGTTTTCAAACTCTTGGATCAGGGTCGCGCCGCTAGTGACAAAGCTGAGCGGATCAAAATTTATCAGCAGGTAGACGAAATCCTCAATAAAGAGGTGGTGCGTCTGCCGATTGTCCACACTCAGCCGCTTTTAGCCAAGCGCAAAAGTGTCAATGGCTGGACTCCAAGCCCCTTGGGTTCTGAGCCTCTAGACACGGTTACTAAGTCGTGATATGGGTCGATATATTGCCAGACGCCTTCTCAACTTGATACCCGTCATCTTCGGGATTACGCTTTTGGTTTTCGCCTTCCTGCACTTGATTCCGGGGGACCCAGCTATTGTGATGGCTGGGCAGCGAGCCAACCCTGAAACAGTCGCGGCTCTGAGAGAGCAACTGGGTTTAAATAAGCCCCTGCCGGTGCAGTACATTCTCTTTTTGGGTAATCTGGTACGCCTTAACCTGGGCTACAGCATTATTAGCGGTGCTTCCGTTATTCAGGAGATTACAACTCGCTGGCCAGCTACCTTTGAGCTATCTGTTGCCGCAATGTCGATTGCGATCGCTTTGGGAATTCCGGCGGGAGTCTTGGCGGCAGTTCGGAAAAATACCCCCATTGATAACCTAACCATGAGCGGTTCTTTAATCGGTGTTTCAATGCCGGTTTTTTGGTTGGGACTGCTCTTGATTTACCTATTTGCTGTCAACCTGCAATGGCTCCCACCCGGCTTACGACTCAGCCAGGACGCGGCATTAACTTTCAAGCCCATCACTGGCTTTTACGTCTTGGATGCCTTGCTCCAGTTGAACCCAAAGGTGCTGAAGGATGCGCTAGCTCACCTGGTTCTGCCAGCGCTGACCCTCAGCACTATCCCGCTGGCGATCATCACTCGGATTACCCGCAGTGCCATGCTGGAAGTGCTATCACAGGACTACATCCGTACCGCGAGGGCAAAAGGAGTTTTAGAGCGTTGGGTGATTTTCAAGCACGCTTTGAAAAATGCCCTTTTGCCAGTAGTGACCATCATTGGCTTGCAGTTTGGGGCACTCCTAGCTGGGGCTATTCTGACTGAAACAATTTTCTCTTGGCCGGGAATTGGCGCCTGGATTTACGATGGTATTCTCAACCGTGACTACCCAGTCGTGCAAGGCGGGATAGTCTTTGTGGCAGTTGCATTTGTGCTGATCAATCTCCTGGTTGACATCTCCTATGCCCTGCTAGATCCGAGGATTCATTATTAATGCGTGCAAATGTTTGGGATGCTTTTGAGCGTTTTTTAAAATCCACTTCGGGGAAGATTGGTTTTGTCCTGACGAGCACGATTGTGCTGCTAGCGGTGCTGGCTCCGGTGTTACACCCCTATGACCCTGCTACAGCTCGGAACTACCTGGAGCGGTTGAAGCCCCCAAGCTTAAATCATTGGTTTGGTACTGAAGGTTTAGGGCGAGATCTGCTGGTACTGGTGTGGTATGGGCTGCGGACTTCGTTATTGGTAGGTTTAGTCTCGGTGCTGCTAGGGCTGGTTGTCGGTGTATTGCTGGGGCTGGTCGCCGGGTACTTCCGAGGGTGGCTGGATACTATTATTGGCTGGCTGACTGATATCCTCTTAGCCTTTCCCTCAATACTGATAGCGATCGCAGTCGTTACGATAACTGGTCCGAATTTACCAAGCGTCATGGTCGCCATAGGAGTAGTGCAAATCCCAATTTTCATCCGGCTGACCCGGAGTATGGTGCTATCGCTCAGGGAGCAGGAGTTTGTCCAAGCGGTGAGAGCTTTCGGTGCCACACCAGGGCGAATCATTTTCCTTCATATCTTACCTGCTGCGCTCGCGCCGCTGGTAGTACAAGCGACTTTAGCGATCGGGACGGCTACCCTGGAGGCGGCAGGTTTGGGCTTCTTGGGTTTGGGAGCAAAGCCTCCGACCCCAGAGTTGGGAACAATGCTTTCTGATGCTTTTAAAAATGGTTACTCTCTCTCCTCACCCTGGACTATATTGTTCCCAGGTTTATTTATCACGCTGAGTGTCCTGGCGTTTAACCTCCTTGGTGACGGTCTGCGCGACAGTTTAGATCCTCGGGCGAATCGTTAGAGCGAGCACCTCACTTAGCCATTTTTCTGTTGTTGTAACTCCCGCTCGATTTCAAGTCAGCAGCTCATTCCTATAGCGCATAGCAAACAACAACGATAAGCGCGTGTTTACAACAACAATAACACCAACGCTAGCGACTTCATCAACAGTATTACGAGCAATCCCGGACAGGTTAGCAGCTTGGGATATGACCCTCTTTAAGTTGACAGGCTCATGTGCGGGCTGTTCGGCCCGCACTACATCTCACAACTCAAATCGGATTGCTATATACCAATAATCAGCAATTGCTTAGCTAGCCTTGAGCAAAGCCGCAAACTCCCACTTACCATTCTTCACCTGATTTCCTGAGAGCGTAGTGACGGTGGTGTCGCCATTAGGGTCAAAGCTCCAGGTGCCAAGTAGCCCCTTAAAGTCTTTAGTATTCATCACCGCATCACGGATAGCGGCGCGGTCATTTTTACAGACTTTATTAATTCCATTAATTACCGCCTTAGCAGCTTCGTAGCCGTAGGAGGCGTAGGCTTCTGGTTCAATGTTGTATGTTTTCTTGTAGCTTTCATACCAGATCTTGCCTGTACCCTTTAGCTCCTTGGCGGGTATCCCTCCAAAGGTGGCGTAAACCCCATTAGCATCTTTACCCCCAGCATCAATGAAGGCTTGCTCAAAGATGCCATCAGGCCCCATGAACTTGACCTGCTCCGACGTCATCCCAACGTTACGCATGTCCTTGACTAACTGCCCAGCGTTGTTGTCAGTAATGCCGCCCAAGTAGATCAGGTCTGGGTTGAGGGCTTTGATTTTGGTCATCAAGGCTTTATAGTCAGCGGCTTTTGGATCAATCCCCTCGTGTCCAAGTACTTGTATCCCAAGCTTTTTGGCGGTGGCATCAAAGACATCCGCAATTCCTTTGCCATACAGCTCTTGATCATCTAGGATATAAACCTTTTTCACCCCTAGTGATTTAGCCCAGTTAGCAGCTGCAGACCCCTGAAGGTCATCAGCCGGGACGACGCGGGCGAAGTTACGCTTACCATTGGGGTAGTATTTGTTAGGCTCATTCGCTTCACCCTTACCTGCTTTGGTCAAGCCTGGGTAGGTGTTTGCAGGACTGACCATGACTAAATTGGCTTGGTTCAGGATGGGAATCGATAACTTGGCAGCACCGGAGTTAAACGTACCGATATAGGCAACGACGTTACTATCAGCTACAGCTTTGTTAGCATTCCCAGTTTCCTGTGCTGGGTCCCATTTCCCAGCGGCAGCGGTAGCATCGTCCAAGGCTTGATAGTCGATTTTGAGCTTGCCATTACAGGCTGTTGAGTTGCTTTGGGTCAGGGCTAGCTTGATGCCGTTGACCATACTTTGACTCTGGCCAATTGAACTGCCTGTCATTGGCAGACTGGAAATGAGCTTGACGGTGTCTCCAGAAGTTGCATTACCTGAGCCAGAATTTGTGCAACCGGCACACATAGATACTATCCATAGTACACAGACAAATTTCCTTAACCGCATATACATTGTATCAATCGCTGGATTGTGTAAGTAGTGTCTAGTCATTTCAGTACGTAATTTTTCACCCAATGAGCAGAAAAACAAGTCTATTTGTTTGAATTTATCTTGGAGAGATGCAGTTAGACAAGACCTGTTGCATACTATAAGTAAATTTCCATACACTCATTTTTCTCCCAGTCAGTTACATTGGTGAGTCGTTGATGAATAAAAGAGGAGCTAGATCCAGGGCTCATCATCATCCTCGTCATCTTCTGGAATGATTGGTTTGGTTGACTTCGTAGTGTTACTAGTCTCTTTCACCTGTTTACCGAGGGGTTGATGCTCTTTAACTTGTTCAACCAGATCTTGACTCTTCTCTTTAGCTTGTTCGAGCCAGGTTTGAGTTTGCTCTTGGAGCTGTTCGCTTAGAGTTTGAACCTTTTCGCTAGTTTGGTTAGATAGTGATTGAGCACGTTCTTTTGCCTGTTCGGCTAGATTATTTATTCGGCTTTTTGCCTGTTGAGTTGCAGATTGCGTCTGTTGAGCCAGCGATCGCCATTCCTGTGTTGCTTCTTTTTTGAGAAAATCTCCGGCTTTGGTCAGTTTTTGCTCAATGCCTTCCCGATACAGCGCCAAAGTTATCACTGCTGCTTCCGACACTAGAACTCGCTTGACTCCAAAGCTTAAAATCTTAGTTTGTGGTAACTGATAAACTTTACCCGTAATCCCAGCCCACCCACTCGAAACGAATAAATACTGAGTAATTGCTCCGGTCTGGAGGTTGAACAAGTAGTCGGTAATGAAGCCAACTTTGTTGCCCGTATCACTCCAGACTTCATGATTGATTAAGGATACAAGCTGTCGAACTTTTCCTAAATCCGTCTCTTCTGGTTGGGCATGAGTCAGGATGCCGTTAACTCCCCTAGCTTCAAGTTGAGTTAGTTTAAATGCTAATTTCTTAGCCCCTAAAAAGCCTGACTTACAGATAAAACCCATCACACGATGGGTTTGAGGATACATCCACAACACCTCAACCCTCCCCAACTCCTCCATCGTGTTGCGGTCAATAACCAACTGGTTCAGCAACTCACTCTGCCTAATAACTTCCGCTCGAATGGTCATATCATCCTAGTTTTTCACCAATCTACCATAACGTAGGAATATGGTTCAGACAATTCAGGCAGAGAAAGTACTTTACACCCCCGGAGCAACTTAGTTGAAGGTGAGGAGTTTGTTCGTGAGTGCCAGGATGAACGGTTGTGTTGCCAAAAGAGGTGTTCCAGCTTCTGGACAATCTACTTCTGTGGCATAGACAGCATAAAATTTGAGGGGAGCACGATTATCAAAACGGTACGGAGTACGAAGATTAACTGAAAAGTGGTGTCTCCGACACACAGCACCATGTTATAGTCTGCAACATTCTCCCTCGTCATATATACATGCGGATCAATTAACTTGCCAAATCCTTCGCTGAGAGCCTTGCCAATGGACATTGCACGTTGATTCAGTCGTTGATCGCCCAACTCACAGGTCGCAAAATTTTTCTCTCACCAGTCCAACATGACTCGTCATCTTTAGCACCCGATTTCAATTACTGTATCGTATATGCTGTGCTTTATCGTAAATCGTTTTACCGTTAACCTTTTCAAGACTTAACGGTAAAAGTCAGGATTAACAATCGGCTCAATTTGATAAAAAAACAAGCTTGTGGCGAGAGTGAAATTTGACAACTTTCGCGCCATAATATTAGCTTTATTTTCTGATTACCTTCACTTATCACCACAACTCCAGAAGAGCCAAATTAGGACTAATTTTTTATCTGGTAGAACTACTATTTGACCACTTCGGCTCAGATTCAAAGGTTTTATCAACAAAAACACTTTAGCTGTTAAATTTAATAATTCTCAAGATCTAGCTTGATAAATAGAAGTAATTTAAGTTAATAAGCATAAACTTTCACTACATATTTACCACTACCAATCATCCTTTGGGTTGAGGATGTGGACTTACTGTTGAAGCTTGCCCTTGGATTTTTAGGCTCTAGGCTAAAGCAGTCATTCTCGCGCTCGCTGCATCGGCCTTTGCCCTTCAAGCAAGTCTATCTGGGGTTTGAGTGACGACGCAATGAAGTCAATGAAAGAGCGCACCCGCGACAGATGCCGAATGTCTTCGTGCGTGAGTAACCACAGGTCTGTCGCCAGTACAGGTAGGGGCGAGCGAACTCGCTCCAGGTCGGGGTCGGAATCCCCCATAAAGCATGGCAAAGCAGCCAAACCAAGGTTCTGCTTTACTGCTTCGAGCATGCCCATTAAGGTGTTAATCCGATAGTAGATGCATGTGCCTGGAAATGACTTTTTCAGCCAACGGGCAGAGGCTAGGTACGCTAAACTCTCGTCCGCTCCGATCCAGCTATGTTTAGATAAATCGTCAAGAGCTGCATGAACGGCGAGATAATCCTTTGAGCCGTAAATCGCCGTGGCTACGCTGGCGACGCGCCGTCCCACAAGAGTCTCCGGAGGATTGCTGGCTGGACGGATGGCCACGTCCGCGTCGCGCTTCGTCAGATTGAAAAATTGGTTCGACACAATCACTTCCAGCTCGATCTCCGGATAGGTAGCACGGAAGGCAGCAAAACACGGGGTGAGAAGCTTGAGTAACAAGGTATCCGTCGTTGTCACCCTAACGGTTCCGCTTGGTCGCATGTCCTGACCGCCAATGCGTCTGTCCAAATCTGCTATATCTGCCTCTATCCGTTCAGCGGCTTTGCAGATTTCAAAGCCCGCTGCCGTAGCTGCATAACCTGTAGTCAGACGTTCGAATAAGCGAACCCCAAGCTCCTTTTCCATATCATTCAGCCGCCGAAAGACAGTGGATTGATGAACCCCTAGTTTACGGGCCGCATCAGCAACGCTTCGGGCGCGGGCAATTATCAACACGTAGCGTAGATCGTTCCAATCCAACATGGCATCGCTTAGTTTGCATTTTTGCGAATTTCACTCTTAAAATTGCTATATTTTTTATCTTTTTTGCAAGCCATAATTTATCTATCAACGAATGCAAATCTTCCAAAGTCAACTCAGCCCATCCTCAATAGAGAAGTTTTTGAGCGGAGGAACGAACCCATGCTAGAACTGCAAAAACCCATGAGAGTGACGCGACACTTCCTGAACACACTGGGTCTTACTGCCATCGTACTCACCGTCATCCTCTGGGCAGTCTCTGCCAACGTTGCCTATTATCTCTTTACGACTGGGGTCAATCCCCTTGAGTTAGCCGGAGCCAGTGCCATGATTGCCACTTTTGGACTGGCCATTCTCGATAGCTTCTGGGGACGAGCGCCAGCTAGGCAAATGAGTTGGAAACAGTTCGCGTTGGGATTAGTACTGGTCTTTTTAGTTGGCGCGGACTACATCGCCATTCAACAACTGCCTGTGGCGATCGCGATCGTACTCCTGTTTACCTCTCCCCTGCTAGTGGTTTTGTGGACAGCAGTGGCTGAGCGCCGCGCCCCATCTCGTTTCGTCTTAGTGGCGTTGATGTTGTCTATCCTTGGAGTTGTCCTTGTCTCCAAGCTGCTTGAAAGTAACCTGGAGCAAGTCAATTGGTTTGGGATCTCAATTGGTTTGACCACCGCCGTATTCTTTGCAACCTACATAGTGCTGGGCGAGCAGCTGAGTGGCAGGGGTGAACCGAGCGGCATCTTATTAAAAGCCTATGCGGTTGCTAGCCTATTTTGGTTGGCATACCAGTTCACACAAGGATTACCTGTGACACTGCTAACACCAGAAAACTTGCCAAAAGTGCTAATAGTTGGCATCGCCGGAAACCTGATGCCCTATCTGCTGTTTCTCTGGAGTATTCAGCGCGTTCATGCAGAACGGGCAGCGATTGTTGCCACACTGGAACCATTTGTGGCTGCCATTCTCGCCTGGATATGGTTTGGTCAAACCCTGTCTGTACTGCAGATCATTGGTGGAGTGCTGCTGATCGTTACAGTGACAGCACTACAGGTGAAAACGTCTTAGTCTCCATCCCCTGGGCATTAGTGAATTGTCATCGTTGGAAACGTTATTGATAGTGCCCGAGAAATTTACAGCAGTATTGCAATTATCTCGAGTTATGTACCGCACAGAATGCAGTAGGAGTCTTCATTATGGCTTACATTTTACACATTGATACCAGCCCACGACATGATCCGTCTCATTCCCGCACACTCGCCAGGGAGTTTTTGCAAACGTGGAAAATGCATCATCCTGAAACGAGCGTCACTTATCGAGATTTAGGACTCAACCCTATTCCATACATTGATAACACCTGGATAGCGGCGAAATTTACCCAACCAGACCAATACACTCCAGAACTGTCAGCCGCGATCAAACTGTCCGATCAGCTAATTGATGAGTTTCTTGCTGCTGATCGCTATGTCGTCTCAGTACCCATGTACAACTTCAGCATTCCAGCGGTTCTCAAGTCCTACATTGACCACATTGTTCGACCCAAACGGACTTTTGCGGTGGATGGCAGTGGTTTCAGAGGCTTGGTGATTGGGAAAAAGCTGCTATTCATCACGGCGCGTGGGAGTGATTTCCGTCCCGGTTCATCGCTGGCGACTCTGGATTTTCAGGAGCCTTACCTGAGAACTGTCTTTGATTTCATTGGCATCACAGATACTCAGTTCATCAACGCTAATGGTCTAAGGACTGGTATTCGGGAGCAAAGTTTAGCAGAGGCTAGAGCTGCCATTGAGGAGTTAGCTGCTCGTTGGTAATTCCGGAACTTTAATACATCCTCACTCTACACCCTGACAGCAACTTGCTTCACTTTCGCTACACCCTAAACCTGATTACATCAAGGAGATAGCCATGAAAGCACTGATTAACGGGACTTGGTACCCCAATCACTCTGATGACGCCGAATTGCGAGCCCAACGCAGTCGCATTCGAGCACAGTTTTTTCGGTCTTGGATTACTGCCGATGGGTCTTCTGGCTTCAAAGCAGAACCTGATCGCTATCACCTGTATGTGTCTTACGCTTGTCCCTTTGCCCATCGCACCATCCTTGTTCGTAGACTGAAAAAGTTGGAAGATGTGATTTCCATGTCAGTACTGAACCCAGACTGGGGGAGCTCGCATGGGTGGATCTTCGGTGGCTGGTCGGAATCCACGCCCGACACCGTGAATGGACACCAGTACCTCTACCAGGTTTACCAGCAAGCTAAGCCAGACTTTACGGGAAAAGTGACGGTTCCTGTACTGTGGGATAAACAGCAGAAAACCATTGTCAACTATGAGTCCGCCGAAATCATGCGGATGCTCAACAACGAGTTCAATGCCTTTGGCGATGCAACGGTTGACTTGTATCCTCAAGAGTTGCGTGCAGACATCGATGAAGTGAATGCGTTTGTTGCCGAGCATGTAAACAACGGAGTTTATAACGCTGGATTTGCGAGTACCCAGTCAAAGTATGATGTGGCGGTTAATGTCTTATTTGATGCGTTGTCCACCCTAGAGGCACGTCTATCAAATCGTCAATTCTTGGTGGATGATCGTCTGACGGAAGCGGATCTGCGATTGTTTGTCACGTTGGTAAGATTTGACGTTGCGTACTACAGCGCCCTCAACTGTAATGTGCGCCGATTAGTCGATTATCCGAATCTATGGAATTATACCCGCCGCATTTATCATCTTCCCGACGTTGCCGAAACGGTCAAACTGGATCACATTAAACGGCATTACTTTGATACTCATGAAGGCGTGGTCAATCGTCGCATCGTTCCCTTTGGACCCGCAGTTGACTTCATTTACCATCTCAACGGAGAGACGTTATAACAATATTGATATAGTGTGCGCGCTCGCCATGCCTCTCGCTTCGTCGTCCGGCGGCAGATTAGCTGCGGGACGGTATTTATGAGCTGCGAGCCAAGCATATTCGTGTGCAGTACCACATCTTGTACTTCTTTGATGACTAAAAACGCGCTCTCAATCATTGAGAAACTCAATCGCACCGACCAAGAGCTGCAAGAGATGGTGGCAGAGGCTTCCATCAATGCGAAAGTAGCACAGCTTCTCTATGAAGCCAGAACCAAAGCGGGATTAACGCAGCAGCAGCTGGCTAGCGCCGATAGAGCCTCTTCGGCGTAGTCATAATAATGATTTAAGCTGGTTTGTGCCGCTATCACCGCGCTCCAGCTAGAGTTGGCTACCCTTGAAGAGTAACCCTATCCTTTGCTCTCTCAGGGAGAGAGTTAGCCTGACACAACAAGAAGATAGGGTATCATTGAACAGCCGGGCAATAAAATGAAGGGTCTTACCCTGGACGAAACCAGAATTGCTAACACTATGGAGCGCGACTTGACTGAATTGATCGCACTGTTTGGGCAAACATCTGTAGACGATGCGATCGCTCATGAATTGGAAGCAGGTCAGTACGCATTTGAGCATCCCGATGCAATAGCCGAAGCTTCTGCCGCTTTAAGGAACACACTTGGCGATCCACAAGAGACCATGGGCTACATAAACAGCCTCAATCCCTTATTGAAACGGGCACTTATTGTCACAATCATCAATGCGTGAGAACTGACATTCATCTCAAAATTTGGAGGTGTTTTAGATGTGTTGATATGGCTGCTAAAAATTATTCAGTCGTTTACACTGAATCTGGGGAATGTGGGTTAATGCATTGCCAGTAGTGTGTAATTTTTCACCTGAATTCAAGATAATAAGGTACTCTAGCAAGAGTGCCGTTTTTCTATGTAAAGGAATATGATGCTAAGACGTCAGGAGCGTTCCCTGGATGCCAAATCCAGGTACTTTAACAGAAATTTGAGTCTCGCTATTGTGGCTGACTTGTTAGCTGTGTTCCTGTTCCTAGCCTTCTCGTCGCCATTACTGCCACCTGTCGGAGCTCGCTCACTCTCGCGAAGACCAAAGTCTCATCAGGTCTTCTCCCCCGCTACCAACTCTGGCCGCTCTGCAGCAAGCGTCGCGCTCCTAAATGAAACTTGTAATAATAG
The DNA here is from genome assembly GCA_964250845.1 of uncultured bacterium. GTDB lineage: Bacteria > Cyanobacteriota > Cyanobacteriia > Cyanobacteriales > Chroococcidiopsidaceae > CAXUIG01. Next base: position 12,509 of record CAXUIG010000081.1, read on the forward strand.
CTACGCTCCTAATGAGCAACTTACGAGTTTAGTCAATGGTTGGGTACAGGCAGCGAACTGGTTTGGGAAACCTGAGATGGGTATAAATATGCTCATCCAGAAATTTGGCCCTCAAATGATGGCATATCTGACTTCCAACCCTTGGCCAAACATCAACCAACGGGCGCGATTGGCTAGGGTGCCTGTGATCATGTATCACGATATCCTGCCTCAGAAAGAAGTGTTCTTTGATATAACTGCAGAGGAGTTTGAACAACATCTGCGGCTGATCCAGGAAAATGGTCTCACCCCAATTAGTCTTGACCAACTCGTTACCCATCTCCGGACGGGGCTGCCGCTACCAGAAAAGCCAATTCTGCTGACCTTTGATGATGGATATGGAAGCGTTTACCAGTATGTTTACCCACTGCTAAAAAAGTACGGTTATCCAGCGGTTTTTTCAATTTATACTCTAAATCTTGGTAAAAATACTGGTAGAACCCATGTGACTTGGGCCCAACTGCGAGAGATGGCAGCTAACCCGCTGGTAACAATCTCTGCTCACAGCGTCACTCACCCACAGGATGTAACTGTGTTGCCTGATGACAAGCTACGGATGGAGGTAGTGGAGTCCAAACGCATAATAGAGTCTGAGCTTGGCATTCCCATCCGCTACTTTACCTATCCAGAGGGCAAGTATGATGCGCGGGTAGAAAAGTTCGTGCAGGCGGCGGGGTATTCGGCGGCGCTGACGATGAATGATCTCGACGATCGCTTTGCTGGTCAGTCAAAGAATTTGCTGGCAATTGACCGCATTGGTCAGTCGAGGTTGCAATATGCGATCGCTCAAGCTTGGGGAGGACCGAAACTAGTTAATGGTAGAGGATTCGACTTTACAGCCCCTCTCGGGCTGAATAAAACCACAATCGACAAAATCCCGTTGCTCCTGATTTCTGGTGGCAGACCGATCACGATTCATGCCAACAGTCGCTACCAAGTGCCTCAGATTTTGGCTGGCACCCAGGCAATAGCTGGCGTGGACGGAGGCTTTTTCTCGCTGCATTTCTTGAATTCAAACGAGATGATTGGGCCAGTATTCAGTCAGAATGAGAACAAATTTATCCCTGGCCAACAGTATGAAAACCTGAAGTCAACTGGACGGCCTCTGGTGCTAATCAGTCCACAAGCGGTGCAGTTTATTCCCTTCAACCCCATCAAGCACAATACCCTAAAAGGCATTCAGGCTGAAATGCCGAATGTCACCGATGCCTTTGTAGCAGCTGCCTGGCTGGTCAAAGATAGTCAACCACAGCCACCCAGTAGCTTTGGCAGACTGTTCGGTTTTGATGCGGCTCGTTATCGAGCTTTCTGGGGCATTAACCAGGCAGGACAACCTACCGTAGGCGTGTCTACAAAATCCGTTAACTCAGTAGCACTGGGAGCTGCACTGGCTAAGGCTGGGTTCCGTGATGCGGTGATGGTAGACTCCGGTGCTAGTACTTCACTGGCTTACAACGGTGAATCACTGGTGGGTTATGTTCCTCGCCCAGTGCCTCATGTTGTTGCACTCATACCCCCCCACTCAGCCAGTAAATCTCGCTGCTCCAATTGACGCTTTCTATAGTCGCCTGCCATTTGAATTATATCAAAGAATCACTGTTGAAGTGGCAGATGCCTTGGTTCTTCCCTATGCCGCTATGGTGCAACATGATGGTTCACTTCGACCCTACTGCTTTGCATTATTTACCCGATTTAGTTCCCGCTGACGTAGCTTTACCAGAACTTGTACTCGCCGCTTGAATTGTTCAAAGTCTTCTGCACTCAGTTCTGTCTTACGCCATGCTGGCCGTTGCATTAAGCTCTCACACCACTCATGTATTTTGGGGTAGTAATTACTAAGATTAATACCTAACTTAGGCAAGAAAGGCACAGCTGCTCCAGCAACGATGTCTCCTAATGTTAACTGTTCGCTGCCAAAGTAAGAGCTATTACCTAATAACTCTGTGAAAAATTGCATGACTTTATCTATCTCCTGCTTTGCTTGGGCAAATTGTGGTGAATCTTCACTTTCATAAATCAGTCGAATCACTAGAGGAAATAGCTCATTAGCAGTCACCATTTGCACTATCCGTACTTTTGCTAACGCTAATGGTGCCGTTGGTAGCAGCGTAGGTATAGGGTATTTTACTTCCAAGTAGTCCATAATTGCCAAGGACTCTATTAGCCGAAAACCATTATCTACCACAACCGGAATGTGATGAAAGGGATTAATTTCTAGAAACTCTGGTTGGAGTTGGTCGCCATCCAATTTAACTAACACTGTCTCAAAGGAAATTCCTTTTTCTATTAATGTGAGCCATACACGACGAACATTGGGCGAGAGGGGGTTGTAGAAGAACTTGAGCATAAATTATTCCTCCTGAAGTCCAAAAAAACATTCCCATTGCTTCCTCCAAGGTGATGCCAGCTTTTTTGACAAACAGGCTTTATTAGTTACGAAGAGGCAGAAGCAGCTTCCCTTAAAACTTCATCTATCCAAGCATTAATACTTTTACCTGCCTTGGTAGCAGCAAAATAGATAGCGCGATGTGTTTCGGGGTTGGTTCGATAGGGTAGATGACCAGAAAATGGTTTTTCTGGCTCCTGGCCCAATTCTTGACAAAACTCTAAATAGTCGTCAATTGAGTCATGAAAGGCTTCCATAACTTCATCAACAGTTTCACCTTCAAAGGTAATGACATCCTTTATACCTATAACGCGACCGTGAAGGATTTTCGCCTCTGGGTCTAGCTCTACCGCTCCTACGTATCCTTTGTACTTCAGCATGGCCTCACTCCCGCATTTTCTAGAAAATCCCGAACAGCTTTCACTCTGCCCTTGGTTGCTTCTTTCTGGGGATGCGGTCGGTGAAAGACTGCTACGACCCCGTTCAGTGCAACTCGGACCCTCGAACCTCTCCCTTCTTTGACAACAGCTCCTAGAGTACGCAAGAGACTTTCGATATCATCCCAGTCAATATTTGCCATCACGGGCTCCTTAAATATGGCTTCAAGAGTCCGGCGCTGTTTTTGGTTCATAGGCATATGATATCGTTTTTGATATCACACATACTAGTCCTAAGTAGCTTTGTACTTACTCGACCCGCTAACACCCTTGCAGGTATAGGATCACCTTTCCCAAAGTTGCAAATACTCAAGGCGAGCAGCACCAACCTAAGCATTGATCTCTGAAGGATGGACGGCAACTACTGCCTAGCTCTTACGGCTCCCACCACTGCACTCAAAGTTCAGCAAAGATACATTGTCATAAGAAAGTACATAAAAGTTTATGCAGGGGTGATGGAAGCTTCACCCACAGCTGCAAAAGCTCGGTGCAAGGAAAACCGCCATGTTTGAACATTTCACAGACAAAGCCATCAAAGCAATTATGCTAGCCCAGGAAGAAGCACGTCGCCTGGGACACAACCTCGTAGGAACCGAGCAGATTCTCCTGGGGTTGATTGCAGAAGGCACGGGAGTGGCAGCTAAAGTACTGACCGACGAGGGCGTTACGCTTCAAAACGCACGACTCGAGGTAGAAAAAATTATTGGTCGGGGGAATCGCTTCGTCCCCGCTGAAATTCCATTTACCCCCAAAGTCAAGAGCGTTTTAGAGCAATCCTTTCAAGTAGCTCGCCAATTGGGACAAAACTATATTGGTCCCGAACACCTGCTACTGGGACTGCTCGGGGAAGGGGAAGGCGTTGCCGCCAAAGTACTGGCAAACCTGGGCGTTGATACCGCCAAAGTCCGCAATGCAGTGATTAGAACGCTGGGAGAAGTGGCAGCAGTCCCAGCTGGTGGCAGACAGGAGTTTGGTCGTGCCAGAGGTCCCGCAGGCAAGACAGCAACCTTAGAGGAATTTGGCACTAATCTGACCCAACTAGCAGCGGCAGGCAAGCTTGACCCCGTCGTAGGTCGCCAGCAAGAAATTGAACGCGCGATTCAGATTTTGGGTCGTCGCACTAAGAACAACCCGGTGTTGATTGGGGAGCCAGGGGTGGGGAAAACTGCGATCGCCGAAGGGCTAGCCCAGCGGATTGTCAACAAAAACGTCCCGGATCTTCTGGAAGACAAACAGGTGATCAGCCTGGATATGGGCTCACTAGTGGCAGGCACCCGATTCCGGGGCGAATTCGAAGAACGCCTGAAGAAAATCATGGATGAGATTCGTCAAGCCGGAAACATTATCCTGGTGATTGACGAAGTCCACACCTTGATTGGCACTGGGGCAGTGCAAGGTAGCATGGATGCCGCGAACCTGCTCAAGCCTGCCCTAGCACGAGGCGAACTGCAGTGCTTGGGAGCCACCACACTGGATGAATACCGTAAGCACATTGAGCGGGATGCCGCTCTGGAGCGTCGCTTCCAACCGATAATGGTGGGCGAACCTACGGTGGAGGAAACCATCGAGATTCTGCATGGCCTACGCGATCGCTACGAGCAACACCACAAAGTTAAAATCTCTGATGCTGCCTTGGAAGCAGCAGCGAGGCTCTCAGACCGATATATCTCAGACCGTTACTTGCCCGATAAGGCGATTGACTTGATTGATGAAGCAGGCTCTCGCGTCCGCCTGATGAACTCTCAGCAGCCTCCTGCAGTTAAGGAACTGAACAAGGAACTGCGTCAAGTCACCAAAGCTAAAGTTGAGGCAGTCAAAGATCAGGACTTTGACGAGGCTGGAAAGCTGCGCGATCGCGAACTGGAGATTGAAGCAACTCTGCAAGCGATCGCCCAGAACAAAGAATCTGAGGTGAGCAATGAGCAGAAATCTCCCATCGTTGATGAGGAAGATATTGCCCAAATCGTTGCCTCTTGGACTGGGGTGCCTGTGAACAAGCTCACCGAATCCGAATCGGAGCTACTGCTGCACCTAGAAGACACTCTACACCAGCGGCTCATTGGTCAAGAGGAAGCGGTCACAGCAGTTTCGAAAGCGATTCGTCGGGCGCGGGTAGGTCTGAAGAACCCCAATCGACCGATTGCCAGCTTCATTTTCTCTGGTCCTACCGGGGTAGGTAAAACAGAACTGGCTAAGGCGTTGGCTTCCTACTTCTTCGGTTCAGAAGCAGCCATGATTCGGCTGGATATGTCCGAGTACATGGAGCCCCACACTGTTTCCAAGTTAATTGGTTCACCTCCCGGTTACGTGGGTTACGACGAAGGTGGTCAGCTTACCGAAGCCGTCCGACGCCAGCCCTATACGGTGGTGCTGTTTGACGAAATCGAGAAGGCTCACCCCGATGTGTTCAACTTGCTGCTGCAACTCTTGGACGATGGTCGCCTGACTGATGCCCAAGGTCGCACGGTGGACTTTAAGAACACGTTGCTGATTATGACCTCCAACATCGGTTCTAGGGTGATTGAAAAAGGTGGTGGTGGCCTCGGTTTCACATTCGCCGAAAACCAAACTGATTCTCAGTATAATCGCGTTCGCTCTCTAGTACACGAAGAACTGAAACAGTACTTCCGCCCTGAGTTCCTCAATCGCCTGGATGAGATCATTGTCTTCCGTCAGTTGACGAGAAATGAGGTAAAACAAATCGCTGACCTGATGTTGCGGGAAGTCTCGACACGCTTAACTGAACAGGGAATTACGCTGGAAGTTACCGAACGGTTCAAGGACCGGGTGGTAGTAGAAGGATACAGCCCTAGCTACGGTGCTAGACCGTTAAGACGGGCAATTATGCGACTTTTGGAAGATGCGATCGCTGAAGCAATCCTCTCTAGTCGGATCAAAGATGGAGACACTGCCATTGTTGATGTTGACGATGATGGTGAGGTTCGGGTAGTGCAATCTTATCAGCGAGAGTTACTGCTCTCTTCAGTTGCCTAAGATTTAGCACCCTCAACCCCTGGCAGCAATGCCAGGGGTTTTTTTTGCTGCAACTTCTAGACTTCGGTCATCTGTCTTCCTCACTGGAGACCAGTGCCATATCCGTAATATTGCCGTCAGAGCGAGCAGGCAAATCTTTATCTAGGTAATTTACACGAGGTAACAAGCAAACCTAACAGTTTATAGTGTGAATTTTAATCAAGGATTTACAGGTTTTATGATTAATGCCACGACCTTCAACAGTGAAATCTGGTTTTGCTTAGTGAGGAAAATCTCGCGCCGGGTTACAACTAATGAAAATTCAGGCAAGCCTAAAAACCTAGAGGTCAAGAAGTAGACTATGCGAACAAGTGAGCAGATCAAGACAGAAATCGCTCAGAAATTCGGTTTTTTACCAACCTGTTTTGAACCAGCGCAACAGCACCCACAGGTATTAGAAAACCTATGGCAACAGACGCTCTGTGCCTATGTCAATAATCCACTGCCGTCCCTATTTAAAGAAAAGCTCTTCGCGTATCTCTCGCGCTATTGTGCTATTCCCTACTGCGTAATTTGCCACAGTTGTTGTTTGCGTCAGTTTGGGATCAAGGCCCGAGAGGTGTTGGAGCTGCTGGAAACGCCTGCCCCAACAGCAATAGACATCGAGTCACAACTCAATGCGATCGCACTTCAACAAAGCCCCCTCACAGTCTTGCCATCGAACTCGGCACTCGAAAAGAGTCTACTCTACTTCTCAACATTTATCTTCCTGGAACCAACTCAGGCTGAGCGTTGCCGTCATGAGCTGGGTCGAATTCTAGGATATGAGAATTACCAACACAACCGTGCTGTTTCTATCCTATGTGAAAACAAGTCATAGCTGGGTGGAAGCCTACCCTGAAGTTGCGTATGAAGCCGACCAGCGAGTACAAAACCATCTCAGTGCATTACTGGAGGATGAGCCAAGGTTGGTTGACTTCTTCGGCAACTATAACCAGAGGGTTAGGCGTGAGCGCCAAAGCCGAGAGGAACAGATGCTCGTTGAACTCGACGAGTGCAAGCGGAAGGAGGAAGAAGCCCGTCTGTGGCAATCCACGACGCAAGCGATCGCACCGAATCAGATCAGAGTGCGAATTGGCGATAATGGCCCTGGGATTCCATCAGAGATTAAAAACCACATTTTTGACCCCTTTTTTACAACGAAGCCGGTGGGTAAGGGCACTGGATTAGGGCTTTCGATTTGCTACCAGGTTATTGAAAAGCATCGGGGCCAGATTTCGGTGAGTTCGCATCTCGGTCAGGGAACAGAGTTTATGATTACTCTACCAGTCAACACAGCGGTAAAAGGTGATTGAGGGATGAGGGGGAAAATCCAATTGATAGCCCAAATTTTTGGGATTTATGCCTACAAAAAGTCATTTAATAGGGTGTTTCTGCCCTGATTTTTTTTTGAAAAATAACCGTATTTATACTAGGTAAAGCCAAGTTTATTGAGTTCTTAGCACGTATTATTACTGCTGCTTAAAATTGATCATAATTATAAAATATTAGAGTATTCAGGCTGATATTTTTACGAACTGGGCATAAGGAGTTAGATCTGTGGGAAATTTGCAGCAGAGGCAGTCGAATCTAACTCAGGAGGTTTTATTACACCGAATTGCCAATCGTATCCGTCAATCTCTGGAGCTGAAAGAGATTTTGACAGCGACCGTTGCAGAAGTGCGCTCATTTCTGGGGACTGATCGGGTCAAGGTCTACCAGTTTAGTGCCGATAGTAGCGGAGTGGTGATTGCTGAATCACTTCAGTCAGATCGCCTGCCGTCCTTGCTAGGACTGAATTTTCCAGCTGATGACATTCCTCCCTATGCGCGTGAGTTGTTTGTTCGGGCACGCCAACGCTCTATTGTGGATCTGGCTTCGCAGGAGATTGGCTTAAGTCCTCTCGATTGCCCGGAGAGCGGAACTCCTCTGGAAACTACAGATGTTCGCTATCGACCTGTAGACCCCTGCCACGTGGAATACCTCACGGCAATGGGAGTGAAGTCTTCTGTCGTTGTGCCGATTGTGTTGGAGAGTCAGGAAACTGGGAAGAATCTGCCTCCATCTGTCCGTTCCTCCACCCAACTGTGGGGGCTATTGGTTTCCCACCACTCTGAGCCACGGGTGGTAACGGCTCAGGAACTACAATTTATTCAGTCAGTAGTTGATCAGGTTTCGATCGCGATCTCCCAATCCATCCTGCTTAACCAAGTTCGAGAGCAAGCCCGGCAGGAAGCCAATATCAACCTAGTGACCACTCTGCTCTACGCCACCCCAACTGTTCAGCTACAAGAAGCGCTGGAGCAAACCGTCGCTGTGTTGCAAGGGTCTGGCGGTAGGCTTTACCTCCGTTTAGCAGAAGAAGCTGCAAACCAATCAGTTGAACTGTACACTTGTGGGGAGCAGCCAGCCTTACTAGACCAGGGAGTAGGTAGACCGATTGAAGAGAATCTTTTATGGCGGAAGTACCTTCAATCAGCAGTGGCAACCTCTGGCAGATGGAATCAACCCAATTCTAGTACTAAGCCTTGGTCAGTCAAATGGATGAGGGCAATTTACTCGCTGAGTGAACTGCCGAATGAACCCACTTCTGACTCTAACCTCTGGGCAATCAATGATGTTTATAAAGAACCCCTGTTCCGAGCACTGGCGCCCTCATTCGGGTTGACGCAGATTCGCGGATTGCTGATTGTGCCGCTTACGTACGGTTCACAAATTGTTGGTTGCCTGAGTATCTTTCGTGATGAAGTTGATACGGCTCCCATATGGGGAGGATGCAATGACACCGACACACGCCAGCTAATGCCTCTTCAGTCTTTTCAAGCATGGCGAGAGCTAAAAACAGGTCAAGCCCTACAGTGGACTGAGGCAGAGGTGAAGCTTGCTCAAGCGCTGGGTGAACGCTTCTCAATGGCGATTAAACAGTATCGACTGTACCAGCAGGTGCAGTTGCTCAATACTAATCTTGAACACCAAGTTCGGGATCGTACTGATGAACTGCAACAGTCCAATACTGAGCTGCAATGGTCAACGGCTGAACTGCAACGGTTGGTAGAACAGCAGCAAACAATGGCTGGAATTGTCGCCAAGATTCGAGAATCCCTTGAACTCGATACCATCTTCAAGGCAGTTGTAGCCGAAGTTCGACAACTGCTCAATGTGGACCGAGTGACGGTGTTTCGCTTCTATCCTGAATCTGGTTATGAGAGTGGGGAAGTGGTCGCAGAGGATGTGCTGCCAGACTATTGTTGTATTGTAGGGGCAAAAGTTCACGATCACTGCTTGGGCCAGAAGTACGCCCAGAAGTATCGCCAAGGACGGGTTCACGCTGTTGAGGACATCTACAAAGCTGGACTGGAAGAGTGTTATATTGAAATGCTGGCTCGATTGCAAGTCAGAGGATATTTGATCGTGCCAATGATCAAATCAGGCGACCTCTGGGGCTTATTGTGTATCCATCAATGCGCCCTCCCACGTCACTGGCAGGCTTCTGAAATTGAATTCGTGATCCAAATTGCGGCACAACTAGGGGTGGCGTTGCAGCACGCTATGTTACTCGACCAAACCCGCCATCAAGCGAATCAACTCTCCCAGGCGCTTGAGCATTTAAAACGGACGCAGACCCACCTGATTCATAGTGAAAAAATGTCTAGCCTGGGACAACTGGTGGCAGGGATTGCTCATGAAATTAACAATCCAGTCAACTTTATCTATGGCAATCTCACCCACTTTAATAATTACACAGAAAATTTGCTGGAGCTTGTACACCTCTACCAGCAACACTACCCCGAACCCGATGAAGAAATTCGGCAGCAAGCTTCTTTGGCTGATTTGGAGTTTATCGCTGAAGATCTACCCAAGCTGTGCTCCTCACTGAAAGTTGGCGCTGACCGCATTCGAGAGATTGTTTTATCGCTGCAGAACTTCTCTCGCCATGACCAGGCTAAGGTTAAGCTTGTGGACATTCATGAGGGACTCGACAGCACACTGTTAATTTTGCAGCATCGGCTGAAGCCGAGTTCATCATATCCCAGCATTGAGGTGATCAAGCAGTATGGTGAATTGCCGCTGGTACAGTGTTTGGCAGGTCAACTGAACCAGGTGTTTATGAACCTGTTGGCAAATGCGATCGATGCCCTACAGGAACGAATTGACAACTTATCTGATTCAGAATCGGACAAGGCACCTGCACTCATCACCATCTGCACGCAGTTTTTGTCACCTGAATGGGTAATAATCTCTATCAAGGATAACGGGATAGGAATGACTGAAGCGGTTCAAAATAAGCTGTTTGATCCCTTCTTCACAACTAAACCTATTGGTAAAGGCACAGGTTTAGGGTTGTCCATTAGTTACCATATTATCGAGAAGCATGGTGGCAGCTTGCAGTGCCTGTCTCAGCCTGGTGAAGGAGCAGAGTTTATCATTAAGATTCCGGTTAAGTCTAGCGGCTCGCCAACATAATCGGTTGAAGACTTATCATTAAGCAAGCTCTCTTAGGCAGGGGAGCATGATATTAGTGGATGATTTTACAAATTGGTGATAAATTTTATTAGAGTAGGAATGTAATAGTTGACGAGAATCCAGATGGATGATTTCAGTTTTGGATTGAAGCAGTCTAAGTTCGATCCGCATGTACTAATGAAAATGCTGGAAGATAACACTAACGAGACAAGTATCGTCACATTTAACGCTTTCAATGGTGACTGGACTCAAGCTTATGACGTTACTAAACAAGATGACGGTTCTTTCAGATGGGGAACAGCAGACTGGCATCAGCACTTATTGGAAGGGGAATTAGTCAAGTTGGAGCGGTTCCCCTTAGCAATTGTGCAGCGTAATTTCATTCGGAAGTGGACGCTAGCCAGTGTTGTTAATGGGAAAAAAATGTTGCTTCCGTACAAGCAAATCAGGATGTATGTGGTACAAATCTCATCTCAAGGGTATTTAGTTGAAAAGTTGTCGCCAGAAGATGCTTTTTCCTGCATGAATACAGATTCTATTACCGGAGAATGTCTGTCAATGGATCGAACACTGGAATACATTTAAGGAACAGGGTAAACGCATATAAATTTGTTCTCGGTCAAGCAAGAGTGAGTGCAAAGATGGGTGTGGCTGCTAGAAGCGGTTTGGCACGTTCTAGGTCAATCCCCAACACTGACATACAATTCAGTTGGTCGATCACATCCAGCATACTGAACGCCTCAACCCGAAATCCTTGCTCTAGGGCAAATTGTTTCGCATGGTCAAGGTTATCTCTCAACCGCGAGAAGACCCCCACTATAATGACGAGCGCTAGGTATTAATAAGGGCTTTGCCCGTAATTAATTCCGAAGCGAGGCATTTAGTGGGGGATGAATCGCGGACAATATCTTCAGGTACATAGAGATAATACTACACTCTTATGCTATGATATTAATATAAGTCAGGATTTTTCAATGCTAGTATTCGAGGCTAAGTTACAAGGAAAAGACGAGCAGTACTGCGCTTTAGACGAAGCGATAAGAACTGCTCGTTTTGTCCGTAATAAATGCCTACGTTACTGGATGGATAACCAAGGAGTAGGAAAGTATGACTTAAATAAATATTGCGCTGAGCTGGCTAAAGAATTTGAGGAAGCCAATAAATTAAACTCAATGGCACGTCAAGCCAGTGCTGAAAGAGCGTGGTCAGCTATTTCTCGCTTTTACGCGCAGTGTTTCGGGGGGAGTACTCCCCCCGAAAACATGCGCGACAACTGCAAAAAGCAAGTCCCAGGTAAGAAAGGATTTCCGCAATTCAGAAAGCACAGGACTCACGGCTCCGTTGAGTACAAGACCTGAGGGGGCGACAAAAAGAGCTAGGATGCAGACAATATCAGCCTCATAGCT
>CAXUIG010000082.1:0-4320 GCA_964250845.1 uncultured bacterium
GCTGCCTGCGGGCGGGGGGGGGGGCGCCCCCGGCTCCCTCAGCCCCTCCCCCTCCCCCCTGCCAAACCTATAGCCTCAGAAATAGAACTCAATCCCCGCTCCTCCAACCTGAGCAGCAATCCCTCTAGAATCCGACGCACCATCCAAGGACCTTCGTAAATCCAACCCGTGTAGACCTGAACCAGGCTAGCACCGGCGGTAATTTTATCCCAGGCATCCTCAGCCGTAAATATGCCACCTACACCAATAATGGGCAACTGACCTTGGGTTTGTTGCCAGATGAAACGGATTACCTCGGTGGAGCGATCGCGCAGGGGGGCACCACTAATTCCACCAGCTTCTTCCTGGACGTCGAGCGGTTGCTCACGCCAACGAGCGACACCAGTTGGTGAAATCAGCTGGGTTTTAAGTCCCTCGCGGCTAATGGTGGTGTTAGTGGCAATAATCCCAGCGAGTTGGTATGATTTCCTTCGTTCGAGGATGTCCGCGATTGCCTCCCATTCCAGATCCGGTGCAATCTTGATGAAAATTGGCTTACGCCCCTGGTTTTCCTGTTGCAGAGCGTCCAGGATAATACCTAGCTGATCTGCATCTTGGAGCGATCGCAACCCTGGCGTATTGGGCGAAGACACATTCACAACGAAATAGTCTCCCCAGTCTTTCAGCAAGCGAAAGCTACCAAGATAATCCCCAGCTGCTTGATCCAGAGGCGTTACCTTAGATTTACCCAAATTGATGCCAATCGGAATTGGTCGGGTAGCACCCAAGGATACCTTATCAGCCAACCGCGCCGCGATCGCAGCAGCCCCGCCATTGTTAAAACCCATCCGGTTTAGGGCGGCTTTGTCTACCGGCAAGCGAAACAAACGGGGACGGGGATTTCCTGGTTGCGCCTGCAAGGTGACAGTTCCCAGTTCCGCAAAGCCAAAGCCGAGGCTTGACCACACGAGCGCGGCAATGCCATCCTTATCAAACCCAGCTGCCAAGCCCACAGGGTTGGGGAAACAGATACCCCACAGAGTTTGTGACAAGCGAGTATCGCTGACGCATAAGGACTGCTGTAATTGGGCTTGTATCCATTTGGCTGGGGGGCGAATGCCAGTTCTATCTAGCCACCCCAAGATGCGAATCGTCTGCTGGTGCAGCCATTCTGGGTCACTCTTCAACCCAGTGAACAAAATAGGACGGATTCCGACTTGATATATGTCCATACGAACACGCCCCACCCGTAGGGTTAAATGGGGCATTTTTATAGGGCAATCCTCTTTTAAACTAGCTCCGACGCTTGCACCGATGGCGGCTGAATTTGGGGTTCGAACTGGAATAGAGAGTATACCACATTGCGGCGAATGTTGGTCATCATATCCAGGAACAGTTCGTACCCCTCGCTCTTGTACTCGATCAACGGGTCTTTTTGACCATAGCCACGCAAACCCACGGACTCGCGCAGCGAATCCATTTGTTGCAGGTGTTCCCGCCAAAGAGTGTCAATTTGCTGCAAGATAAAGAACCGCTCAGCTTGTCGCATCAGTCCCGGCTGAACTTGCTCAATTTGAGCTTCTTTCAAGTCGTAGGCAATCCGCACCTGTTCATGTAGGAAGGTTTTGAGGTCGCTGACTGAAAGCTCCTCTAGATGACTCGGCTCTAAGTCTGAAAGGAGATAGACAAATTCTTTTACCTTACTCACCAGGGTGTCTAAATTCCAATCTTCCGAGGGCAGGTCTGGGTTGACGTAGTAAGCCACGATTTCATCCATCGTTTTTTCGGCATACTTGATCACCTGTTCTTTGAGGTCTTGACCTTCGAGTACCCGGCGACGCTCAGCGTAGATGGCTCGACGCTGGTTGTTCATCACCTCGTCATACTCAAACACCTGCTTACGGATGTCGTAGTAGTAGGTTTCAACCTTTTTTTGAGCCCCTTCCAGGCTGCGGGTGAGCATCCGGGATTCAATTGGCATATCTTCCTCAACGCGGAAGGCATTCATTAAGCCAGCGACGCGATCGCCACCAAAAATCCGCAACAAGTTATCCTGCAAGCTTAGGAAAAACCTGGTTGAACCTGGGTCACCTTGGCGCCCTGCGCGACCCCGCAGCTGATTGTCAATCCGCCGCGATTCGTGACGTTCTGTTCCAATCACATGTAGACCGCCCAGTTGCACTACCTCGTCGTGTTCGCTGCGGGTGAACTGTTCGTATTCCTGACGAATCAGGTTGTATACCTCCCGCAGTTTTTGGAGCACGGGGTCATCGGTAGGTGCTTTTTCTGCCGCGATCGCCACCCGGTCTTCTGCTTCGAGTTCCGCTAAGCTTCGCTCCCCATACTCCCGCACCGCAAATTCCACCGCCTGTTTTAGCAGTTTTTCCGTCATATGCAACAGTTGGGTGGGAAAAATCTGCGGCGACGCTTTCCAAGTTTTCACTTTCTGGCCTGGGACAAAACCTATACCACTGCTACCACTTCCCGATGGCAAACCAGAAGTCCGCACGCCAAACGTATTTTCATATTCCGGCTGCACAATCCGGGGCATAAAGTATTCCCGCAGCTTCAGCCGCGCCATATATTCGGCATTTCCACCCAGAATGATGTCTGTGCCTCGACCCGCCATGTTGGTGGCGATCGTCAACGCACCCTTTCGTCCTGCCTGGGCAATAATTTCCGACTCCCGCTCTACGTTCTCTGGTCGGGCATTCAGAAGGTTGTAGGGCACACCCCGCTCGTTTAACAGGTTACTGAGATATTCCGATTTTTCGACACTAGTAGTTCCAACGAGCACCGGTCGCCCTGCTTCATGCATCTGAGCACATTCGTCGGCAATGGCTCGCCACTTCGCTTCCTCAGTTTTAAACACCATATCCGACCAGTCATGACGGCTTGTGGTCCTGTTTGTGGGAATGACCGTCACTTCCAGTTTGTAAATTTTTTCCAACTCCACTTCTTCTGTTTTGGCAGTCCCGGTCATCCCACCTAATTTCGGATACAGCAAGAACAGGTTTTGATAGGTAATCGTCGCCAGGGTCTGAGTCTCCGGTTGAATCTCTACCCGTTCTTTCGCCTCAATCGCTTGATGCAGTCCATCACTCCAACGCCGTCCGGGCAGCACCCGCCCCGTAAACTCATCTACAATTACAACTTCATCATTGCGGACGATGTAGTTGACATCCTTGAGAAACAGTTCTTTGGCTTTAATCGCGTTGAAAATGTAGTGTGCCCAAGGATCGTTGGGGTCGTATAAATCTTTTACCTGAAGCAGCAGCTCCGCTTGCGCAAAACCTTCATCAGACAACAGCACATTCCGAGCCTTTTCATCCACTTCGTAATGCTCGTCTTTTTTCAGTGCCGCCGCCACTTGTGCCGCTTGCAAGTATTTTTCTGTTGGTCGTTCCACCTGCCCGGAAATAATCAGCGGTGTTCGCGCCTCGTCAATTAAGATCGAGTCAACCTCGTCAATAATGCAGTAATTGAACGGGCGTTGCACCACATCCACGATCGCGGTTGCCATGTTGTCCCGCAAGTAGTCGAAGCCTACCTCGCTATTTGTGACATAGGTTATGTCACAGTCGTAGTTCTTCTTGCGTTCAGCTGATCCCATCCCCTGCTGGATCAGCCCTACACTAAGCCCTAAGAAGCGATGCACCTGCCCCATCCACTCGGCGTCCCTACGAGCTAGGTAGTCGTTAACCGTTACAATATGTACCCCCTTCCCAGAGAGTGCATTCAGGTAAGCCGGTAGTGTGGCGACCAGAGTTTTTCCCTCACCGGTTTTCATTTCGGCGATTTGCCCCTTGTGCAGGATGATGCCGCCTAAGAGTTGGACATCAAAGTGGCGCAGCCCCAGCACCCGCCGTCCGGCTTCGCGCACTACAGCGAATGCTTCTGGCAGCAAATCATCGAGTGATTCGCCTTTTTCCAGCCGCTGTTTAAACTCCGCTGTCTTGCCAGTGAGCCCCTCATCAGAGAGTGCCTGGATTTCTTCCTCTAGGACGTTGACGTCTGTAACATAAGGCTGGTATTTCTTGAGCTTACGAGCGTTAGGATCGCCCAGCAAGGTTTTCAACATGGCAGGTAAGGGAAACTTTAGGATTTATGCTTAGCGTTAAGTTTTGAGTGTTGAGTTAAGTTTTTTCAACTATAAATTAATTCCAGACGCCATGAGTGAAGCGTTTGGTACAAACTCAAAACTTTTTCAGTCAGTTGCAGGCTGTTCGCCTCGATTCCAACTATGTTCATCGTATCATTTCGGCCTCAGCTGAGGCGGTGCCCGGATGTGATCCCCTAAGTAGCGATCGCACTCCCTCAGCTCCCTCAACTCCCTCAACT
>CAXUIG010000082.1:4420-24093 GCA_964250845.1 uncultured bacterium
CCCTCAGCTCCCTCAGCTCCCTCAGCTCCCTCAGCTCCCTCAGCTC
This sequence comes from uncultured bacterium, assembly GCA_964250845.1. Lineage (GTDB taxonomy): Bacteria > Cyanobacteriota > Cyanobacteriia > Cyanobacteriales > Chroococcidiopsidaceae > CAXUIG01. Next base: position 4,467 of record CAXUIG010000082.1, read on the forward strand.
CCTCAGCTCCCTCAGCTCTCTTCACTGCGCGGTGAGGCGACGGAAATTGTACTGAGCCGCGCTAGGATGACAGGTGACACAACTGCTAATTTGGACGGGGTGAGGCAGCTTGACTTTGGGATGGAGAGCTTTAAAATAGCGAGAGTCTTTGACTCGATAGGGTGTATCTTCTTCTTTTGCTTGGGGACGGGAGAAATTTCGCATATAGTTCCATACCAGCAAGCGTGACGGGTCTACCATTGGCTTTAGCTCTACGCCGTAATGCTGCGAGTCTTGCAACAGATGTTGCCAGGTTTGGGTTGGCAGAACAGCTGGGGGAAGGGCAATGTGGCAGGATGAGCAGTTTTCCAGGTACAGCTCCTGACCCAAATTGTAGCCTGGGGGAACTTGGTCAACGGTGCCGATGGCATCTGATGCAGAATGGGCAGTTGGTTGGGCATTAGTTACCAAAGCTAGCCCCCACCCCATGGCAAGACTCCAAAGCAAAATCAACAATAATAAAACAACGGGCGATCGCCTGTGATTTCGTCGATGGGATTTTCGCCTGAATATGTGTAACATACCCAACACTCGCATGCGTTGCTGAAGGTGACATTCTCCCAGACTAACCGCAAGCGGTATAGGCGGTATAGTCTGAGCGCGGCGCTTATGAGGCAAGTGGGGGTTGGTTGAGAATATTTAGCCTTAAATAATTAGGGAATCGGAATGGAGCGAAGTAGGCGCTCAACAATCGTCTTAGGTTTGCGTCCCCCAACTGGGATGAGGCGATGGGAAAGGACATGAGGGGCGAGAAACTTCACATCGTCCGGAATCGCATAATCGCGACCGATGAGAAAAGCCAGAGCTTGGGTTGCCCGCTGCAAGGCGAGTGTGCCGCGTGGACTGACGCCAAGGCTGATTTCCTCATCCTGCCTTGTGGCTCGAACCAGGTTGAGGATGTACTGTTGCAACGAGGTTTCGACTTTAACTTGAGCGCAAAGTTGGCGTAATTCCTGCACTTGTGCGGGGGTAATACAGGGCTGTAAATCAGCGACACTCACTCCCTCCTGGAGCCTTTGCAGCATCATCAGTTCTTCTGCCTCAGTCGGATAGCCCAAGCTCAAAGACACGGTGAAGCGATCCATCTGCGCTTCTGGTAGGGGAAAGGTGCCTTGGTACTCAATCGGGTTCTGGGTGGCAATAACAAAAAAAGGGACTGGAACGGCACGGGAGACACCATCGACTGTTACCTGCTGCTCTTCCATCACTTCCAGCAAAGCCGACTGGGTGCGGGGTGTGGCGCGGTTAATTTCATCGGCTAGCACGATGTTGGCAAATAGGGGACCGGGGAGATATTCAAATTCGCCAGTTCTTGGGTTCCAGATGTTGGTGCCGGTGATATCTGTAGGGAGTAAATCGGGGGTGCATTGCAGGCGTTGAAACCGTCCGTCAATTGAACGAGCCAGGGATTTGGCAAGGAGGGTTTTGCCAACGCCAGGGACATCTTCCAGCAGGGCATGACCACCGGAAAGCAGCGCGACTAGCACTAAGCGGATTGGTTCGGCTTTGCCAACAATCGCACGACCCAGGTTTTGGGTCAGCTGGTCAATTTTTTCTCTCATTATTGAGCGCTTAAAAAGGATTTGGCTAGTGTACAGTCGGCTTGAATCTGCGCTTTGAGTGCTTCTAGGGAAGCAAATTTTTGTTCTGGGCGCAAAAATTTTTCCAGCTGCACTGTAATAGTCTTTCCATACAAATCTCCAGACCAATCTAACAGATGCACTTCGACAGTAGGACTGGTGCCATTCACTGTGGGACGAACGCCAATGTTCATCACGCCCAGTTTTGTTCCCTCTTCTAGGAAGACTCTCACAGAGTAGACTCCCTGTCGGGGCAAAAACTTTTCTGGAGGCAACTGGAGATTAGCAGTAGGAAAGTCTATTGTTCTACCCAGTTGCTGACCTTTAACGACGGCACCAATGAGGGTGTAGGGACGACCAAGTAGCCGCTCAACACATTGTAAGTCGCCTTGCTCTAGGGCTTGGCGGATGGATGAGCTGCTGATCCGTTCGCCTTCACACGTTTGTAGGGGAACGATGGTGACAGCGATGCCGTAGGTGGCAGCGATCGCTTGCAGCTCAGTGGCGGTTCCAGTCCTTGCCCTGCCAAAGCGAAAATCCTCTCCTACACTAATCCGTTGAGAGCACAGCTGTTGCACCAAAATTTTTTCCACAAAGTCTTGCGGACTCAAAGCCGCAAGTTCCCGGTCAAAAGGCAATAGCACCAGCTGTTTTATTCCCTGGAGTTCCATCTGTTGCGCTTTCTCATTCAGGGGTGTCAACAAAGCACGACTTTGCCCGGTAAAAAACTCCTGCGGATGGGGATTGAAAGTAACAACCGTCGCGTAGGTCTTTAAGGCTGCATCGGCAAAAGTCACAGCAGGTTGAATCACCCGTTGATGCCCAATATGCACACCATCAAAGTTTCCGAGGGCAACTGCGGTTGGCGTTATAACCTTAGCTAGAGAGGAAGTAATCCACACACTTTACATTTTTACACAAACAGGACACTCGATTCCCATCCTACCGTTACGGTAAATTGATTTTCCACGTTTGCAAGCAATTCAGTGCGGCTTTATCAGTCAGGTTGTACTGCAAAGGCGTCACAGTAATGTAGTTGTCGCGGATTGCCTCCACATCGGTAGGAACATGCTGGGAATTCAGATTAGGCTCTGATTCGACTTCCTCTAGTAACTCTCCAGCTAACCAGTAGTACGTCTTTCCACGGGGATCAATCCGCTTTTCAAACACATCGACATAGCGACGCAGTCCCTGACGGGTGATGGCGACTCCGGAAATCTCTTCCCACTTTACCGCCGGTACGTTGACGTTTAGCAACATCACTGACTGTAACGGCTTTGCCAGTTGAGTGACTAGGGTTTTAGCAAAGGTAACAGCGCCTTGAAACTCCACAGAGGAGAAACTGGCTAGACTCAGGGCAATACTGGGAATGCCTTCAATCACGCCTTCCATGGCGGCGGACACGGTGCCGGAGTACAAAACATCGGTCCCCAAATTGGAACCGTGATTAATTCCGGATAGAACCAAATCGGGAGGGCTCTCTAGCAAGGCCCACAATGCTAACTTAACGCAGTCAGAGGGAGTGCCAGAACAAGCCCAAGCTTTAACAGCGGGATGAAACACCGACTCTACGACTTCGGCGCGGATGGGTTGGTGTAGTGTCAACCCATGCCCGGTTGCCGATCGCTCTCGATCTGGGCAAACCACATTGACATCATGACCAGCCTCTGCTAGGCCGTTAGCTAGGCTGCGAATGCCCAGCGCAAAAATCCCGTCATCGTTACTAATTAGCAGTTTCATTAAGTTATATTATAGTCTGTTTTTAACCGCAGAGTCCGAGAGTTACTACCACCGGGCGATCACCTCTAAACTGGTAGAAATGGGCTGCGTTGGTTGATGCAGCACGCACGCTCCCATCACTGTTAGATTGACATTCAATAGCATGACGAATCAGCCGCTTGATTTAGAGGCGCAACTAGAAACGTTGCAACAGGAAGCAAAAAGCGCGATCGCACTCGCCGATACCCTAGAGCGCCTAGAGGAACTTAGAGTAGTCTACCTCGGTAAGAAGGGTCACTTGTCAGCGCTGTTGCGGAGCATGGGGCAGCTGAGTACACAGGAGCGCCCGAGAATTGGGGCGATCGCAAATGTTGTCAAAGAAGCCCTGCAATTAGACCTGGAACGCCAGCGAACAAATCTGCTCTCTGACCAAATCCAAGCCCAACTGGACGCTGAAACGCTGGATGTGACAATGCCAGCTGTTTATCGTCCCCTAGGTCGTCTTCATCCGCTCAATAGCACCATTGACCGAGTGCTGGATATTTTTGTTGGTCTTGGCTACACCGTGGCGCAAGGACCAGAAATGGAAACGGACTACTACAACTTTGAGGCGCTAAATTTCCTGCCAGACCACCCAGCCCGTGATATGCAGGATACCCTCTACCTGCCAGATGGGAATCTGCTACGGACTCATACCTCTAACGTTCAAATTCGTTACATGGAAGAAGATGAACCACCGGTTCGGATTGCAGTTCCAGGGCGATGCTACCGGCGGGATACAGTGGATGCCACCCACGCAGCAGTCTTCCATCAAATTGAAATTTTGGCGGTGGACGAGGGGCTGACCTTTACTGACCTCAAGGGCACTATCAAGGTGTTTTTGCAGGAGCTGTTTGGCGATGTGCCAATCCGCTTCCGAGCCAGTTATTTTCCCTTCACCGAACCCTCGGCAGAGGTTGATGTGCAATGGAATGGGCGCTGGCTAGAGGTCTTGGGCTGTGGCATGGTTGATCCCAACGTCCTTAATGCGGTGGGTTACGACTCCGAAGTCTACACGGGCTTTGCGGCAGGTTTTGGTGTGGAACGATTGGCTATGGTGCTACACCAAATTGACGATATTCGCCGATTTTATAGCAGTGACCTGCGCTTTTTACAGCAATTCTGAACTGTCAACTACCCCGCCCATGTACTCATGGACGAGGCTTGGATAGCGTCTAATCATCCCGACGAGCGATATTCTCGGGTGCAGCGATCGCACTGACCGCAACCCAGATTCGCTGCTTCTTTGCCGAAGCCAAAAGCTTGCAACAAAAACTGCCAGCGGCAGTGCCGGGTAGTGAGATACTGATTCATTTGCTGGGGGGCATGTAATTGAGCCGGTAACTGCTGCAAGCGTGCGTCTTGATGCACAACGTAGTCAAAAGGCCCCTGCCAGTCCAGCTGACCGGCGCTGTGGAGTAGAGACAGAGCGATCGCGCCATCTGGAAACTGCCGCGCTACCGCACTAACCTCCCCCCGCTTCGGGAGTTTCCTCACCAGATGTTGGGCGTTCCGGTGTTGCGATCGCACTTTATCTTCAAAAAAACGCTGTCGTTGCTTATCCTCTGGGTCTAGCCACCCTGTCCGCTCACTCACCAACAACAAAGCAACAGAAGGCTTGCCATCTCGTCCTGCTCGTCCAATTTCTTGCACATACTCCGACAGCAATAGGGGAGCATGAAAGTGAACCACCCAACGCACATCTGCTTTATTAATACCCATGCCAAATGCAGACGTGCAGACGACAAAAGGCATCTTTCCACTTAGCCAACTTGCTTCTATTGACCGGCGCTGATCTGGACTCAGCCCCGCATGATAGGCAGCTGTTGCATAACCCAACTGCCCCACTTCCTGAGATAGACTCTCGCTTTCGCGCCTAGTGCGGACGTAAACCAACCCAGATGCCCCAGCTTGAGCCTGAATCAACTTCAACATCTGTTGCCTGCGCCCTCTTGGTGTCCAAGCCGTCTGAACTTTCAAGTGGAGATTTTGCCGGTAGGGATTTTGCCGAAAAACAGCTGGCTGTTTTAGTTGTAACACTTGGTGAATAATTTGTTGAGCTTCTGGATCAGCTGTGGCAGTGAAGGCTGCGATTACTATTTTTGTCCCAGCTGGCTTAGACTTTAGCAGAGCCGGTCGCACCGCTCCCAGACGCCGGTAAGCGGGTCGAAAAGTTTCTCCCCACTGTACTAGGCAATGAGCCTCATCCAGAATCAGCCCATTAATTTTAAGCTGGGGATGACACAACCGTTCCCATACCGGCGCACTAAGAAGGGTTTCTGGCGACAGGTATAGCAATCTCAGCTGTTGTCGCTCCAGCTGATGTAGAGTTCGCCGCCGCAGGTGAGTTGGCAATTCACTATGCAATAAGGCAGCGCTGAGGTGGCGATCGCGCAGTTCCTGCACCTGATTTTCCATTAGCGCCACCAAAGGCGAAACCACCAGCGTTAACCCAGTTTGCAGCAGTGCTGGTAGTTGAAAGCAAATCGACTTTCCGCCACCCGTGGGCATCACAATCAGAGCGTCCTGCTGCGCCAACAGGCTGCGGATAATTTCTGCTTGAGGTGGTCTGAAATCTTCATACCCCCAGATTTTTTGGAAAGCAGCGCGGACGTGGCTCCAGGATTCAGAATAGTTCATTTTTAGTACCAAATTCGCTTATATATTTCCCCATTTACTGTTTGGTTAACCGCCAGGACGCAAATAAATTTTAAAGTTTTACCTTTAAGCAGGAAATTATGAAGTTTGAGCTAAATGCCTACCTTTTTTTGGCGCGATCGCCTCAGGGGGCAGAGAGGTAAGCCCTCAAATGTTGGGCCAGAACCTGTACCTCGGGTTCTTTGAATATGTGATTGAGATCGCCAGGTACAACATAGGTTTCCAATCCTCCACCGGCCAGATCGCCCCAGCCAAATTGGGGATCAATTTTTTTCCAGGATTCAACAAGTTTATCTAGATTACTGGCCCGAAAGACGATCACGCGGCCTGGGTAAACTTGCGGTCTATATTTTCTGACAATCTGTTCGTAAGCCATATATGCAGCGTATGTAGGCTCTACATCAGGCACCTTCTTGATCCAGGAAATTCTCTTCTTCGCTCTCTCCAAAACGTAGGTACGGGGTTGTAAAAGGTTACCGAAATGACGACAGAGGCGCTCACGGAAGGTGAATTGTTTGACAGAACTCGGAATGAATGTATCAAACAAGGCAAGTAGAGACACCGTCTGACCTTGCGCATGGAGTTGCTGGGCGATCTCGAAGGCTACCAAGCCTCCTAAGCAGTGGCCTCCCAACAAATAAGGCCCCTTGGGTTGGAGGGTAAGGATCTCTTTGATGTAGTGAGCGGCCATGTCCTCAACCGTGACGCGGGAAGCCTGTTTTTCGTCCAGTTTGGGTATTTGTAGCCCATAAAATGGCTGATCTGGACCCAAATGCTCCGCTAAATGACGATAGCTGAGGACACTCCCACCAGCTCCAGGGATACAGAACATAGGTGGTTTGGAGCCGCCGGGCTGAATTGCCACTAGCAAGGACAAAGGCTCTGACCATCCTTTCTGGCGGAGAATGCTGGCCAGTTGCTCAACTGTCGGTGCCTGCAAGAGAATGTTTAGGGGAAGATTTTTGCCGAATGCCTGCTCGATTTGCGCGAACAGACGTGCGGCTAGCAGCGAGTACCCTCCCAGAGCAAAGAAGTTGTCCTTCACGCTAAGGGACCCGATGCCTAAAACTCTTTCCCAAATCCTTGTGAGCTGAAGTTCTAACTCATCGCGGGGGGCGACAAAAGTTTCCTTTGGCTCGTTTTTAGCCCACTCAACCGCTGGCAGAGCGAAACGGTTTACCTTGCCGTTGGGTGTCAGCGGCAGATTTTCCACTACCACGAAGGCTGAGGGCAACATGTAGTCGGGCAGCTTCTGCTTTAGGAAGCTGCGCAACTCACTAGTGGTAGGAACTTGCTCTTGATTAGGGACTACATAGGCTACTAGGCGTTTGTCGCTTCGGTAGTCTGACTGGGCGATGACAACAACCTCGCGCACATCAGAGTGTTGGGCTAAGACGGCTTCGATTTCTCCCAGTTCGATCCGTAAGCCATTGACTTTGACCTGAAAATCCTCTCGTCCCAGAAACTCAATATTTCCATCTGGCAAATAGCGCCCCAGGTCGCCGGTTTTGTACAGCCGCTCTTGGGTATGAGGATGAATAATGAAGCCTGAGCGGGTCTTTTCGCGATCTCGCCAGTAACCCAAAGCCAAGCCTATCCCCCCGATATAAAGCTGTCCTGGCACCCACACGGGACAAGGTTCAAGTAACTGATTGAGCACGTGGAAACTCTGGTTTGTCAGGGGTTGGCCATACGGGATGCGCTTCGGGTCCGGGTCAACTGTCTCAATCGGATAGCAGATAGACCAGATCGAAGCTTCGGTCGCCCCTCCCAGGCTGACAACTTGTACATTTGACCACAGGGCTTTAATTTGCCCTGGTAAGTTCAGTGGAATCCAATCGCCACTCAGTAGAGCAAGACGCAGTGAAGTGGGCGATTTTTCCGGGCGTACCGCCACATATTCCACTAGCATCTGCATTAAGGCAGGCACTGAGTTCCAGATTGTAACTTGGTGTTGAACCATCAGAGCAGCCATGTGGGCTGGGTCTTTTGTCTCCCCCGCCTCCGGGATGATCAGGGTTCCCCCAGCCGCTAGGGTGCCAAAGATGTCGTAAACGGACAGGTCAAAGTTCAAAGCTGACACTGCCAGCACCCGGTCTTGTGGTCCGACCCCAAAGCGCTGATTGATGTCTTTGATGGTATTAACAGCACCCTGATGATCAATCATTACCCCCTTGGGCAAACCCGTGGAGCCGGAAGTGTAGATTACGTAGGCTAAATCCTCTGGACTCTGCACCGGCGACAGGGGGCTTGGCTCCGCACCCACTACATCCTCCATGTCTACCTGAAGCCGCTGTATACCTTCAGGCCATTCCAGGTTCTCCTGAAGCTTCTTTTGGGTAATAACCAGCTTAACTTGCCCTTGCTCTAGGAGATGCCACCGGCGCTCAGTTGGCAGCCCTGGGTCAATTGGCACATAAGCTGCGCCCGACATCAATATTCCCAGCACAGCGGCTACCTGCTCCCAACCCATTTCCATCACTACTGCTACCAGGGTGTTGGGACAGGCTCCCAACCCTAGCAGCCGATGACCTATTTGATTAGCTAATTTAGATAACTCTAAGTAGGTCAAGGTTCGCTCGGGTGAAATTATAGCGCAATCGTGCGCTCGGACCTTGACCTGCGCTGTGAACAGCGTGTGCAGCATCTCCCCGGAAATCGGCGCTGAGGTGGCATTTACTGCGTACCGCTGCTTAAGTTGGGCTGGCGGCACCAATTGTGGGGTCGTCTCCAACCAGGCAGACTCGGAGGTGGCTAGTTGGATTAGGAAACGGCAGTAGGCCCCAAACATGTCGTCCAAGAGGCCCTCAGGGAAGAGTTCTTCTACAGCATCCCAGTTGCAAACCAACACCCCGTCTTGCTCCTCGACTTTATGCTCCAGCCAAACCTGCGGGGTTTGGCTGATGCTGTAGCTCACCTCTGGGAAGTGATTGAACACCGAGGACTCCTGACCGAATGAACCTAGGCCCAAGGTGCTGGTGAATACGACCGGCATGGCGGCTCTTGGGGTCCCACCTTGCCTGCGGGATAGTTCTCGCTGCAGCACATGCACTGCACTGACATGGCGGTGGTCTAAATCTTGCCACAGTTGCTGTTGAATGCGGATAACACGGGCGGTAAATGTATCGGTTGCAACGTTATCTACTGCCAATAAAGTCAGGGAGGTGAAGTTGCCAAAGATATCATTCACCTGAGGATGCAGCGGCAGACGATTAAACAGGGTTAGATTAATAGTAAATTTGGGGCTCTTGCTCCAAACTGTTAAGACTTCGGCAAAAGCCGCAAGCACTACCCCAGAGGGGGTCAGACCTGCCTGACGAGCCCGCTGATTCAATTGCTGCCAGCTCTCTCGGTCTAGTTGGAAACTGCGACGTTCAAACCGAGGCTGTGTTATTGAACCAGGATTCCGGGCCAGCGGCAAGTCTGGGGACGGGGGCAGGGTGTCTAGACGCTTGAACCAGTAGTCACGCGATCGCTGGTACAATTCTGTATCCTGTAGAGCCTGCTCGGTTAGAACATAGTCCCTGAATGAGAGTTCCAGCGGAGCTAATGAAAGTTCAGGAGTGTGGTAAATTTGATACCACTCTTTGAAAAGAGTTTGTAGACTCCAGATGTCGGCAATCAGGGCATCAATGCTGATGTGAAGCCGGACGCGCTGATCATCGTAACGAGTGGCTCGAATCTCAAACAATGGCCACTGGTCAGCTGGCAGCACCTGATGAGACATCTGCTGACGAATGGCATTTAGCTTCGAGGTTATAGCTTCAGAGTCCTGTCCGCGCAGGTCCAGAACTTCAATCTGGTAGGGAGGCACCTGTTCCAGAATCTGCTGCTGACCGCTCGGTAATACCACAGCCCGCAGCATTTCGTGACGCTCGATTAATTTCTGCCAGGCCAGGCTCAACCGTTCCAGGTTTAAGTCATTAGACATTTCGAAGTAGACATGGGCGGCTACATTGCCCAGCTCGAATGCCTGAGTGCGCCCCACCCAGTAGGATTGCTGGATGTCATTGAGGGGGAAGGGTTGGTAGCGCTGGTTTGGTGAGTGTACTATTACCGGCAGGGCAATTGCAGATGCTTCATCTCCTGCTTGCTGTTCTGGCTGAGTTATAACCTGTGCTTGGGCAGGAGCTTTAGACTCACCCGTTATCCAGCTTTCAAGAAGCGCCCGCTTGGCTTCAGACAGTTGGGAACGCCGTTTTGAAATATCGTCTAGCCTGGACATCTCACACCTCTACTATAGCGCAATGCGAAAATCGCGATTAGATTTCTTATACAGACGTTAACTTCGATGTCTCTGATGTCGAATAAGTTCAATTAACCCTTTTCTAATCAGCCAATCTTTCTAATTTCTCGATTAGCATTTCTTCAATCAACAAAGCCAACTTGGCAATCGTAGAACACTCAAGCAAGAAGCTGCGCAAGGGTAACTCTAATGAAAAAGCAACGCGAAGCTGACTCACGATTTGCATTGCCCGCAGGGAGTCGCCTCCCAATTCCAAGAAATTGTCATAGATACCCAACTGCTTTATGCCTAAAACCTGCTTCCAGATGCCAGCCAATCGACGTTCTAGTGCGGTCTGTGGCAAAACCCTTTCAGTGGTCGCCCGACGAACACCACAGTCCCTGGTAGCCAAATGCTCTCGATCAATTTCACCCATCTCCGTTAGCAGCATTTGGGCAATCGGCACAAAATCGCAGATGCTTGGCACCCCGAAGCGATCCGGCACTACTAATTCTTGCAACCTGCTTAGAGACACTTGGTCGGATTGAGACGTGAAATAAGCAGATAATTTCTGTACGCGAGCCGATTTCGTGTTTGTGTGCTGTCGGATGTGTCGATTCCCACCATCTAAGCCCACAAATAGGTGTGTCTGCTCGTGGTACAAACCCACGAGCAGGGAATGCAGCCCCTGCTCAGCTGTTATTGGCTGGTAACCACGGGCACGAGACAGGTCTTTCATCAAGGTGCCGCGATTCATCCCCACTCCATCCCACTGGCTCCAGCTAAAGCAATAGCTCCGCAATGAGTGCTTGCATCTCTGATATTGAGAAAAACAGTCTAGAAAGCTGTTGGCGGCAGCATAGGCACCCACCATCGCGCCACCAAAAAAACCGTTCACCGAAGAAGAAGAGATAAAGACAGCCTGTGGCTGGTCTTTAATGAGTTGATGCAGCACCCAAGTACCCAAAACCTTGGCACGCAGCGTCTCTAGCAAACTCTCTCGGGTTTCCTCAGCCAGCAAGCATTCCTGGAAAACTCCAGCCAGATGAATCACCCCGTCCAGCCTGCTTGAAAAGCGAGATTGCGCCTGGTCAACAACCTGTTGTAACTTAGCACCATCGCAGATATCCACAGCCTCGTAGCTGATTTTTCCTCCCAGCTGTTCCAGCGCCAAGTATGTCTTGATGCGTTCACAAACGGCATCCGCCTGCTCTAGATGGAACTCCCACTCGCTTCTTTCAGGCAGAGGAGTTCTGCCCACCAGCAGTAGCCGGGCATCATAATGTTGCAGCAGGTACTTGGCAATCTCTACGCCAATCCCCCCCAACCCCCCACTGAGCAGATACATCCCACCCCGCTGGAAGGGCAGTTCCTGTGCCGACGACTTCAGCAGGTTGACTTTCTCCAGGCGGGGAACCAAACGCTGTCCGTTGCGATAGGTTACCTCTGGGTCCCCCTTAACTGCCCCCAGCTCTCGTAAAATATATGCCCCATTGATATCAGCCTGGTCTAAAGGTAAATCTACATGGCGACAGAGCAACCAGGGCATTTCCTGGGTAATCGTTTTGATCATGCCCAAAACTGGCGATTTCTCATAAGCAATCTCGTCAGATGGGGAAGTACATTGCGTATGGCTGGAAATGACCTGCAACCGAACTGAATGCTCAGAACCTTGAACCTTGGCGAGAGCCTGAATCAAAAACAGCAGACTGTAGCTTCCTTGCTCTTGGGCCTGTTGGAGTGCCTCAACGCTTTCGACTTCCCTGCTATATTCGTCATAAGTCCACAGGTGCAGAATTTGACCAATGCGATTCGAGGTTGCCACGGACTCTAGCAGGCGCAGATAGTGGTCGGGTTCATTAGGATTAATGCGAAAGCGTTGGACGCGATCGCCTCCAGCTTCGCTAACCAGACCAAGAAAGGCGAATTCTGACCCTGCCTCAACACTGACACAGGGTTGTTTGAGCCGGTTTAGTTCCCCACATAAAAATGTCCCTAATCCCAACTTGTCCAGGAATACTAGGGTAGGAGCAGTCTGGGGAACAAGATTCAAAGTAAGGGCTTCTTTCTGGCACCAGATTTTGCGGTAGAACCAGTCCGGCAGCGTATCTGTTACTACTATACGTTTGATTATATGGTTGAACTCACCGGCTTCAAAGCGCTTCGCAAGTTGCGATCGCTGAATTTTGCCTATAGCCGTTTTCGGAATCACCTCCTTCTCCACCGGAATTAAGTAAGCCGGATTCAACCCCACCTTGTTCACAACAGTCTGCCGGATTTTCTTGCTTAGCTCGATTAGCCAGTCGTCATTAGAGCAGGATGTGTTGAAAAAGATGGCCAATTTCTCCGTAGCTCCACGGGCATCCTTCACAGCACAGGCAGCGGTATAAGAAACCTCCACTTCCTCAATTTCTTCTACAATCGCTTCGATTTCGTGGTAATAGTAATTAGCCCCGTTGACGATGATGGTTTCCTTGGCTCTGCCTGTGAGAACTAGGTTCCCATTAGCAATGAATCCCAAATCTCCGGTATTAAACCACCCATCCTCTAAAAAGGCTTCTTTGTTGGCTTCTGGATTTCTGTAATACCCTGGGGAAACTGCATCTCCTTGCACTTGCAGGCGACCAATAGTGTACTCGGGCAAGAGTGAGTTTTCATTGTCTACAATCCGTATGGATACTCCTGGAATAACCGAACCCAGGTCTGTAAAGGTCGTACTATTCGGATGTTCAGTACAAACTCCTTTTATAGCTTCATTTAAAAAGGATTTGTCTACCGCGTGGAATTTTAGAGGATTTTCTTCTGTGGGCTGATAGTAAGTAATCCCCGACCCCATCTCTGCCATGCCAAAAGCCGGTCTGAGTACCGTTTTTTTGAACCCGTAGGATGCCAGTTTTTCGATAAACTCCTCCACTGCTTTGGAGGAAACTGCTTCCCCGGCTGTGACTAAAGACTTCACGCAGTCCAAGTTCCATTTCTTTTCAGGTTTTTGAACAAGCACATCATTGATTAAAGCATAGGCAAAGTTGGGAGCCCAGCTATGGGTAATGCGGTACTTATCAATTAAATCCAACCAGTTTAGGGGGCGTTCCAGTATATGTTCCTTCGGAACATATATAAGTTTGCAGCCTAGTAAAACGCAACGAATATGCCAGTCTGAGATACTGCCTATGTGGTCAAACGGAAGCCAGTTCAGAATCACATCCTCTCGCTCGTGTTTACAGAGTATGTTCGTGCCTATGGCGCGAGATATTAGATTCCAATGGGTCAGACCAATGCATTTTGGCACTCCTGTAGTGCCAGATGTGAGGTTAAAAAACGCTAGGTCATCTGGCTTACTGGGATGATGGTTTTGATCGGGATTGTTAGTTTTTATCGCCTCAATGGTGCCAACCTTGAGCCCTGCTGACAACCAATGAGATAGGGCTTTCACAGATTTTTCCAGGGCTTGAGTGGTTAATATTAAAGGATGATCTAGCAATTCCCATACGTGACAAATTTTATCCACCCCATGATTAGATTCCCTATAGCTCGGTGGCACACCGATAATTATCGGCACAAAGCCTCCTAAAAGGCAACCCCAAAAGGCAGAAATGATGTCGTGGTTGCACTCCAACTGAAAAATTACCTGGTTTTGAGGCTTTAGACCCAGCTTTCGTAAACCCGCCAGAATTCTCTCTGCTTCCTCTAGTAAACCGGCATAAGATTGGATGATTTCACCGTCAGATTGCGGATAAATAATCAGGTCTCCCAGTGCCTGCTTTGCACTCCGTTGCAGAACTTCTGGCAGCGTGGTGGGGATGTCTTCTCTTGGCAATAATCCGCCCCGGCTGATGGCTATTGCCTTCTGAGCTGGTTCTTTCTGTGCAGCACCCTGCTCTCTGGAGGCTTCTATCTCTTTTACGCGACTGTTTCCAACATTATATTCAGAAAATAATCTTTGATAAAACGGGGTCTGTCTGAACAAGTTTTTATGGTGATACGATATGTATTCAAACTCAATAACTTCCCTGTCTTTTCTAAGTAAACGACCTTTGATTGAATAATCTGGGTTAAGATTGTTCTCGCAAAGCTCTCTCGTACAAAAAGCCTGAATGGTATCTCCCACCGACACTTCAATGCCGGGATCAAATACTGGAAAGTAAACTGGTAACCAGCTATATTCGTGTTCGAGTATATCTATGACTTCTCCAGAGATGGTGTGCAAATTCAACCATACTAGAAACCCATCTAGCCTTCCTTCCTTGCTAATTGTGAAATTTACTTCATGACCTTCTGCGGTATTAACACGTTTGGTGAAATTTAAATCTTCAAATATCTCCACATTGGAGATAAGGTTTGAATTGGAAAAATTTTTGATACATACCCTTAAATCAAATGGATACCCGATTTGCTCAAATATTTTCTGAGTGTAATACTCCCAGCCACTCGTCAACTTTGGGTTGTGTAAGAAACTCTCGGGAAGACTAGTAGCAGCGATCCTAGTAATGCTTCTTTCGGGAATCATAGTGCCATCTTGTTTCAGAAACCTTCTGGCGTTATTAATAATTACTGCCGCCCCTTCACATCCACCAATCGGTCCCACAATTTCGGAAACACACACGTCAGCTAGTTCCGGCAATTTTACTAGGGTGGCGTCACCATGAATTATATTGATGCTGTCTGAAAAACCTAGATTTTGTACACAAGCCTTGGCCTGCTGGGAGGTTTCGAAGTCCCTCTCAATCGCATAAACTTTCCTCGCACCCGCTTCCACACAAAATCTGGCCAGAATAGCATCTTGACCCGTGCCAATTTCGACGACTATCTGATCTTTCACTAATTGGTTAATCGCCACTTTGTAGCTATGATTTCGCCGCAGATCATTGGTTAGAGCGTGATATAATAATTCGTCATAGACGTAATATTCTGCTACGGATGGCCAGAGTTCGATTTCAGTCTGCGTCGGCAGCAAATCCGATAGATGCAGCGGCGGCAGGCTCTCGGCGTGCTCTTGAACCACCACCGCCACTTGCTCAATTTCCGGCAGCGATCGCAGTTGCTCTTCCCAGCGCCGGATCAAGTCGGAGTCAATGACTTCCACACGGGCTAGAGCCTGTTCGTCCACCTGACCAGAGGGAGTGAGTGGCAGGGTAGACACTGGCACATAGGTACTCGGCACCAATGCCTCTGGCAGAAGGGTTTGCAAGCGGCTTTGTAGCTGTTCTGGTGAGAAGAAACTAGATACCACGTAGACTACCAACTCAATACCAGACGTTTCTGCTTCCCGCGCCAGCACGACACAGTCCTGAACCGCAGGATCATCTAACACCGCCGCTTTCACTTGACTCAGCTCGTCTTGAGAAATTCTTTGTGGATATAGAAAGGCCATATTAGTGAATTTAAATTTAAGGTATAATAAATTATAAATAGCCAAGAATTGCTCATTTAAAAACATTTAATCATAACTCTGAAAACTATGTTATGATTTAGGTTTACTCCTATAATAAGCGTGAATATACGGTTCTAACGGCGATTAGCTTATTCTTGAGTACACCGCAATGGATTCAATCCGTTGTACTTATGCCAATGTTTGGGTCAACTGACAGGTGTTCCCTAATCGACCGATAAAAGCAAAGGGTGTGAATTTCCCACGTGGAAAGACCGGAAGCCTGGGAGCCCCCGCGCTCTACTCCGGGGGTGCTGACAGTGAGGACAACGCCTTTACTTAGCTCGATGCTTTCACATCTGTAGGAAGTATAACCTTTTTCTCTAGATAGAGAAATGGTTGAGGTTTTTGAAAACTGTATATATAGATACAAGGATTTTATAAAAGATTAAAAGAGCTGATTAAACGCTCTGAACGCAGAGTTAGAGGAAACTCTGCGTTCAGATAGCTTGGCTCGCCAGGCTGCCCAATTCCGTTTAACCTTTTTGTGAACTTACTTGCTCTCGCGTCACCTGACTCTGCAACGCCCTATAAAGCCGGTTGAGGGCGTTCACATAGGCTTGGGCTGAGGCGACGATGATATCTGTGTTAGCCGCATGACCGGAAAACACTTGCTCTTGGTAGCGCAGTCGGATGGTCACTTCCCCAAGGGCGTCAATTCCAGCTGTTACAGACTGGACGGAAAACTCAATCAGCTGGTTTGGCACATTCACCACTCGGTTGATTGCTTTATACACCGCATCCACTGGTCCTGTGCCGATCGCCGCATCAGTCAATTCTTCGCCACCTGGGGTGCGGAGGGTGACGGTTGCGGTGGGACGGGCGTTGCTCCCACAGGAAACTTGCACCAACTCCAAGCGAAACAGTTCTGGAGCTTGTTGGATTTCA
Organism: uncultured bacterium; assembly: GCA_964250845.1. GTDB lineage: Bacteria > Cyanobacteriota > Cyanobacteriia > Cyanobacteriales > Chroococcidiopsidaceae > CAXUIG01. The sequence continues at coordinate 21,043 of CAXUIG010000082.1, forward strand.
TCATTAGCGATCGCTTCCAAGTCCCAATCGGAAATTTCTTTTTTCTTATCCGCCTGGTCTTTAAACTTGAGAAATGCCTTATTTAACTCGGTCTCCGACAGGTCGAACCCCAATTCCTTCAACCGAGTGCGAAAGGCATTGCGACCCGAGTGTTTGCCCAACACAATCTGATTGTCTGTCAAACCAATCGACTGGGCATCCATGATTTCGTAGGTGAGCTTATTTTTGAGGATGCCATCCTGGTGAATGCCAGACTCATGGGCAAAGGCATTCGCCCCCACAATTGCCTTATTCGGCTGCACCAGCATCCCAGTCAAGTTGGAAACTAGGCGGGAGGTTTTGTAAATAAGGCGCGTATCAATATTAGTCAGAGGTTCCTCTGAATCCGCTGGGCGTCCTAAGTAGGGATTGAAGTACTGCCGCCGCACATGCAGTGCCATCACCAGTTCTTCGAGCGCCGCATTTCCAGCTCGTTCTCCAATTCCATTGATGGTGCATTCGAGCTGCCGCGCCCCGTTTTTGACTGCTTCCAGGAAGTTAGCCACAGCCAAGCCTAGATCATTGTGACCATGAACGGAAATAATCGCCTGGTCAATGTTGGGGACGTTTTCTTTAATTCCCCGAATCATCGCCCCAAACTCGCTAGGGGTAGTGTAACCCACGGTGTCGGGAATATTTATCGTTGTCGCACCGGCGGCGATCGCCCGCTCTACCACTTGGTACAGGTACTCTGGATCGGTGCGACCGGCATCCATTGGTGAAAATTCTATATCCTCCATGAAGGATTTGGCGTAGGCGACCATTTCTTCTGCGATCGCCAGCACCTCAGATTTTGATTTCTTGAGCTGGTACTCCAGATGAATGTCTGATGTCGAAATAAATGTGTGAATTCTGGCATTAACTGCTGGTTTTAGCGCTTCTGCTGCTGCCTGAATATCTTCCCGGATCGCTCTTGCCAGACTACAGATCACAGGACCATCTTCTGTACCTACTGTTTGCGCAATTTTCTCAACTGCCTCAAAATCCCCAGGACTGGCAAAAGCGAAACCCGCCTCAATTACATCTACCCCCATACGAGCCAGTTGCCTTGCGATCAGCAGCTTTTCGTCTACATTTAGGGTTGCTCCGGGACACTGCTCACCATCACGCAACGTGGTGTCAAAAATAATGATCCGGTCTGATTTCGATTGATTTTCCATAACTCTAAAACAGATTTACTCCAATTTTGGATTTTTTTTACTTGTCTGCCTTGTTATATTTAAACCGACTACCAACCATTGACTACGGACTAAAACCTAGTAGTCAATTTTTTCAATATGTTCACGAATATCATTAAGATCAATATATCGGTCTGTAGCATTACGTAATTCTCTAGCAATCATCCCTTCTGTAGATACTACTGTAATATGTGTATTTTTTGATCTTAATAGTTCAATTGCTCGTTCAAAATCTCCATCGCCACTGAATAAAACTACTCGGTCGTACTGCTCGACCGTATTAAACATATCTACCACAATTTCAATGTCTAGATTTGCTTTCTGGGAGTAGCGACCTGATGTATCATCGTAGTATTCTTTGAGAATTTTGGTGCGGACTGTATATCCCAGGCTAATTAAAGCATCTCGGAACCCGCGTTGATCTTGCGGGTCTTTTAAGCCGGTGTACCAGAAAGCATTGATCAGCTCTGTACTATGCTGCTCCTTTTTAAGGTATTCCAACACTCGTCTAGGGTCGAAAAACCAGCCATTTTTTTGTTGAGCGTAGAACATATTGTTTCCGTCTACAAAAATAGACAGACGGTTCATTAAGCAAGGCATACAAATTTATACCTAATAGTTGGAGTAAAGAATTTAAGTCGAATGATCGATTATAGCAATTATGAAATCACAGGATTACTAAAACTGATATACTAAAATAGCATGGCAAATATACTAAACTGGAATAGTAAATTTTTATTGAACTCTCCTAAGCCTACAAAATATTATGCTCAATAGATTTGTCCTTGGGTGCGGGATCATACTCAGGTCGGTGCGGCAACACGAACCCTGTTTGTCAAATCTACCAATAAAATTGACTGAGTTGCAGGCACTCTAGCGCTCCGGTTGTATATTATCCTCCCAAAGAGGTATAAGGAACAGGGGCAGGTGGTGGCGACGAGATCTCTCAGGGCGGATCAGAGGGTGTTCGCTGATGTCAACAAGTGTGAAGTTTCTAGATTTAGATCAAATAGGAACACCAGTCGCTCCAGCTACCGGCATAAAGCTTGCCGGTGTGAATCCCAGCAATTTCCAAAGACAGTAAATTGACGCAGGCGGTGACGCCAGAACCGCAATAAACCATAATTTCCTCTGCAAGCTGTAGTTTTTCCCAGCGGCGATGTTGCTCGGCATCAGTTTGCAGGTAGCCTTGAGCATCGGAAACTTCCTGCCAAGGGTAGTTAACCGCGCCAGGAATATGACCGGCAATTTTATCAATCGGTTCTCGCTCTCCTCGATAGCGATCGCTCTCCCGCGAATCAACTAGCGCGACTTCTGGGCGATCTGAGCGAGTTTTCACTGCTGTAATATCTACCACCCGCGACAGTTGGAGTTGAGGAACAAACGTACCAACCTGGGGGGTCGGAATAGCGTCTGTGAGGGGATACCCGGCTGAACACCATGCGGAAAAACCCCCATTCAGTACAGCAACCCGCTCATGCCCCAAGTAGCGTAGCAGCCACCATAGACGAGCAGCAAAGGCAAAACGCGAATCATCGTAAGCAACTACAAACGTCTGAGAATTTACCCCCATAGCCGCTAATTTATTAGCCAATACGAAAGAGTCAGGTAAGGGATGTCGTCCACCGTGCTGTTCAACAGGACTGGAAAGATCCCGGTTCAAATCCATGTAGTAGGCTTTTGGAATATGGTGGAGTGAATACTGCTGCTGACCAAGTTGTGGATCTGCTAGGGAAAAGCGACAATCTGCGATCGCCACTTGCGGATGATCGAGGTGTTCGTATAGCCACTCGGTAGAGACAAACGGGGGGGAAGTGGTCATTTGAAGTTGGGG
>CAXUIG010000083.1:0-24081 GCA_964250845.1 uncultured bacterium
ACCCGTAATTTTGCCAGCATTCTGTTCTGATCGCTTTTAGTCTAAACTCCAGTTGAAAGGATTTCAGACTGAACGTGCCCCAAAAGTCCTGAGGCATTTTTGAGGGTTGGAGCGGCGGAGCTATAGAATTGCTTGACCACGCATCGATAACACCATGGGAGAACAGCGAATGGGAGCCGTGAATCTGCCCTTTAAAGGACTGAAGATTTCCATTTTTGCACTTGGCGCTTAAGTTGAGCTGTGGCACCTAAAGCTCCTAGCGTTAAAATCCCCAACCCAGGAGAAAACTCGAAATTCATGACTATCCCTAATACTTTAAATAAAAGTCTTTAATCAACCCAATAAATTCAACTGTGTAAACGTTTTTGGCTGCTTCCAGTGTGATGGTTGTTTCCTGGTATTGGGACTTACTTTTGCCCAGTTCCATTAGAATCCGCTTGGTTTGACTTTCTAATGTGGTTTTGATGCCTAGTTTCCTGTTGCAAAAGAAACCGAATGAGAGGGCTTTTTCCTGGAAAATTTTGGCTTCCTGTGGCGGGTAAATCACAGCCAGCCGACCGTCCCCATGCAGAAGCTGTGAGGCTACTTGTAATATATCAACTTGGCGAAGAAAATCACTGTGCCGCGCCACGGTTCTTGCCAACTCTTGCGCTTTAGACGCGTTTTCAAAAAATGGTGGATTAGAAACCAGGAGATCGTACCGCTTTGGGCAAGTGGTTGCATAGTCTTGGATGGAACAATGGTACACCTGGATATGTTCTGACCAAGGCGATCGCCGCACGTTTTCCCTAGCCTGAATGCACGCTTCTTCATTGATGTCCACAGCATCGATTTGCACTTGTGAACGGCCAAATGCCGCGCCCAAAGGGCATCGCTGTGCTACCATGAGCGCAATCAAGCCCGTCCCTGTCCCGATATCGAGAATTTGTTGTGTGCCTGTGGTGTCTGTCCAGGCCCCCAACAGGACACCATCGGTTCCGACCTTCATGGCGCACCGGTCCTGAATGATCGTGAACTGTTTGAAGCGAAAGTACGGATTGGGCATCTTAGCCACATGCTGAGATAGAAGAATTCTGGCCCAGAAGCAGGGAGCCTGGCACTGCCTTCTTGATCCAGTCCGTGACCAGAATCTGCTCGGGCTCGAAGGCGTCTTTGAGTTCGCCGTTTAAGTTGCGAAAGGCAACCCCTTGGGGAAACTCAATCTCTTCACCTGTTGGCAGCATAATGCTGTGAATCAGCGAAACCTCGAAGGGGCGTAATGTGTAAAAGACAACGTATTTTCCTCCCTCTCCGGCTAGAACCTCGGCCAGACAGGTGTCATCCCGGTATTCAGATAGTTTCGATTTCATCCGTGGGAACAGGGCCGTTGTCCGATTGGCTTTGAAAAAGGGTGCGCGTGTTTCTCGTGGCCAGGTTATCCTCAGCGAGGCAGGGTCTGACAAAATTTGGTCACAAATCCGATCAATATCTACGGCTACGTCACCCTCCCGGCTCAAATGCCGCAAGTCCAAACGCACCATATGCAACCCCGCCGCTCGTAAAGCATCCAATCTATCCAGAATGAACTGATCTTTGTCCAGGAACATGAAGGTTCCATGCGCTGTTTCCAATGTAGGGAAGTTTCGATTGGGGGTTTCTGCAAAGGCAGCGGTGGCTTCCAGATGTACGGGAGAGAGTGGAGCTAGTAGTTGGGGGAGTTCGTTGGGACTGGTAGAGGGGCATCCCTTGCCTATGTGCTTGGCAAGCAGCGATCGCGGCGAGTAGAAAAGTAGAATTTGTCCGACACCGAGCAGCTCACAGGCAACCGGAAGCGTTTGGCAATATTCAACCAGCTGCTCTTGGGGCAGTTCAATCGACAGCACCAGACGTTCTAACGACCCGGAAAAAATGTCGCACCAACCCCGGAGCGACTCAAGATTGTGATTTCCTGTCTCAACAATCAATTGGAGCGGCATCTGAGGAAAATGAGTTTTCATCCACTGGGCAGCGCCTGGATCGCACACGCGGATTGCCCGGAAGCGGCTTAGATCCCACTGCCTCAGGCGATCGCACACCAGCGTCATTACGCCTTCCGGCATCAGCACATCCCATACCAGCACCGGGCGCAATCCTCGCTGCACTGCAACGGACGCTAACGAATGCACTCCCAACTCTGAGAGTTTCCCAAGACGCGCTAACAGTGCCGGTTCCAACAACACCTCCTGCAGATTGGGGGCGTTGACACACCGCTCTATATCGTACTCTGATGAGACAAAGGTGTTAAATTGCATTGCCTACTGGTTTAACCACCTGTGCGACTCGAACCACATTCAGTTTCGCAATATCATCCAATTGTGTTGGCGCATCAAGTTTGGGAATGCGAACGATGCTGTCTTTGCGCATAGACTCTAAACGTTCGCCCGTAACGGAGAACAGCTGATTGACCTGAAAGCGTATCGGTTCTCCCTGAAATGGGATGACTTCAATTTCATCTGCGATCGCTAGAGGCTCTACAAGCCGCAGGATGATCTCCTCGGGCGTTGAATCCATGACGATTCCCAGGTATTGTTGAGTGCCTGTGTTTATACCTGACAACTGTCCGAACACCGAATCACTGCCTGCAGGCGTAGAGAGCGAACCGGAAAAGTAGTCCCGGTGCGGAACGGATTGGAGTTCCGCTGCTGCGCATTTAAGCATTTCTGGACTCAATCTCCCTGCTGCATAGGCATCAATCAGTTGTCGATAGACCTTGCACGTCAAAGCCACGTAGAACGAAGATTTCATCCGTCCTTCGATTTTTAGAGAACAGATTTGATGTTTAAAAAACTCTCCAATCTGATCAATTCCCCACAGATCTCTAGAGGACATGAACGTCACTAAATCATTCTGTTTCCTGTTTTCCTCTACAGGTTCCAAAGTATTACTTTCTAATTCATAAGGTAATCGACAGGATTGGATGCATCCTCCCCGATTGGAATCCCGGCCTGCCGTGAAGTTCGAAATCGTACAATGGCCGGAGTAAGCCATACACATAGCACCGTGGGCAAACATCTCCACATCGATGCCTGAGCGCTCTCGAATCAAGCCAGCCTCGGCAATACTCAGTTCCCTGCCCACAATCAGGCGCTTGACCCCCATTTCCTTCCACAAACAGGCGGCAGAGGAATTGAGGCAAGATGCCTGAGTGGATAGGTGGATATTGAGATTTGAACTATTTCGAACGACTCGGAGAATGCCCAGGTCGGACACAATCACACCATCGACTTCGATAGATTCAAGAAATTGACAATATTCTTCCAACCCCTCAAAGTCCGCATCGTGGAGAAAGGCGTTCAGGGTGACGTAGACTTTTGCACCATGCTGATGGGCTCTTGCCACGCCCTGCTCTAAGTCGTAGTCGGTAAAATTGTCGGCGCGGGCCCGCAAACCATATTTTTGCCCCCCTAAATAAACGGCATCTGCACCATAGGCAATGGCGACTTTCAACCGTTCCAGATTCTTCGCCGGGGCTAGCAGTTCGGGTTTCCACATAGCAATTTTTACGCTCCTACCCATCATACTACCCAAGACCTGCTAGTAGGCTGGCGATCGCTGTAACTCCTGTCCATGTGAAAGGAGGATGCGGAATGTGGGTTGACAATCGGTAAACATCAGAGGAAAGTCATCAAAAAATCAGAGAAAGGTCTTGACAAGTTGGGATCGCTCCTCATAGAATAATTTTTGACGGCCTGTGCATATGCACAATAAAAAATTAAATTTAAGAGGAGATAGGCAGAATGCCAATGCCAGCATATGGACGCAATGAAAAGAAAAGTTTTCACGCAGAAGCAGAATGGTGGGGTAACCATGGACATCAAAATGCAGTACTGTCCCTAGGAAGGCTGGTTAAAAATCGCGAGGATGCCCAAGTTTTATTTGAGGTGTTATGCGGCTCTTTTTCTTCCTGGAGTTGGGAAGCATTTAACCCAGCTTATTCTGAGCGGGCCTACGCAATTATTCTTAACTGGGATAGTTGGACACTTAAGGACGGAGATCTTTGTCGTGATTTATTAGAAGAGCTGCGGCAAATAGCATGGGAATTGTGGGAGCAACATCCTGGAACTTACACTTTGATTAAAATTTATCTACTCTTAGGAATTTTAATTCAAGGGGTAAATGATCACTGCTTAGAGATTAGCCAAGTTGCTTGATCACTTAACGAAGAGTAGAAACAGGTACTCGTTGCCGTCCGTATGCACAGCGACGAGTTATAGCGACAACTCTGATAAACCATGTCTGAATTGAGAGCCCAACTCTCCTTTAAATGCCCGAAATGCGATGCTTTAAGAAATTATTCTGAAAATTGCCGCATTGAAGAAGGTGTGAGGATATTATTTTGCAGCAAATGTGGGTGGGAACAAATAGCGCCATTACCAAGCCGATACGTTAATTACAAACCTGATATTGGGCGATTTGTAACCAAGTGGGGCGAACCGAAAAAGACGAGAGCAATTCGTCTAACGGATGAAGCTTGGGAAAATCTAGAACAAATTGCCCTATCTTACGGAGTTAATAGAGCAGATTTGCTTGAAATCTGGGCGCGGGGCATTTTAAAAGACGAATTCAGCTACTGTGCCCTAGAGCAATTACTCAAAACCTATTTGCTGCAATGGGCTACTAAATTGAGTTAAAAATATGGCAAAACAGAAATTGGCGACTTTTTTTCCTCTTTCTTTGGCTTGCGCCCTCTTCTGTCTCGCCGCAGGGCGACCTGCCTTCTCGGATGACTACATGGTTACGGGCCTAAAAGGCGTCGATAACCAACTCTACACCCTCACATTCAACCCACAGCCTCCCCCACCGAATCTATCCTCGTTGAACCTCATAGGTACTGATCTGACTACCGGGAACACCCAGACAATGTCGGGTTTCACGCTGGCTGAGCCTTACCAATCTCTTGCCGGATTCACGGCGCTGCCGGGCAGGACGTTTGCCAGTTCCAGTTATTACAGCGGAACAGTCTACCTCTATCTGTTCGGGGCGACACAGCAGACGCTGAGAGTATCGGGGCTACCGACAGCGGCTGCATACATCACGGCGGTGGTGGGCCTAAAGGATGGCACGCTCCTTGCGCTCGTCAACCCGAGAAACGGAGGCAATAGTGGGTTTTTCCTGGAGACGATCGATCTGCAGAGCGCAGAGGCAACAGATACCGGATTCCCGTTTCCAAGCGAGCGCTCTTTTTCAGGTCTGACGCAATGCCCCGACGGAACCATTTACGCCCTCGCCTCAGGATCAAACTACAGCAATAGTCTGGTGCAACTCGACCTTAATCAACAGCAAGTCGTCGAGGGACCTATGCTCGGACAGTCCGGTCAAAGGCCGATCAGCACACGCAGTCTCGCCTGTTCGCCACAGGGAGCCTTGTTAGTTGAGGGGGTTCGCAATGCGGATGCCAACGCTGGTGAAGGTTCGTTTCTGCCACCGGATCTGTTTAGCGTGAATAAAAACAGCGGCGAGCTGACGACAGTGAGTCAACCGTTCAATTACGCAGGCGGCATCACGTTTGTGCCTACGAGGGCTGGGTTGAAAAAACCGAAGTGAACTATTGGTTTTTCTAAAAGGATTACTGCTTCATTCACAAGTTTAGACCACATCCCCCGCTATAACCGCAAGGTTTAGCAGGGGATAATATCAATTGCCTGTTACCTTTTTAACCAAGTTTTGCGCTTTTTCTATTAAGAGCGGCTCTGGTTTGTCTTCGTAAGCTTTTAGATTTTCGTCATCGCCCTTTTCTTTAATTCCAGCCTCAGCTTTTATTGCTTCTTGCTTACGCTCTTCTATAATACCTGCACCTTCATTGAAATCGTAAGCGCGCTCTATTTTTTCCTCTGGTGTCAGTCTCTCAGTTGCAGGAGTCAGCTTCAGCTCTTCCAATGTTGTTGCATAAACGGGCGCAGAAACGAAAGTGAATAGACTTGACAGGCTGAGTAAAGTCATCAGACCTAAAACCAAAATGCGTTGGCGCAATGCTTGCCTTAGAGCTAATAGAATTCGCTGCATATAAAATTCCTCCGGGTTTTAGTTAGACTTTGTGGAGTAGAAATGACTGCTAAACCAGTTTATAATTCCCAAAGCTATCCTACGTCTCTAGGTACAACTTTGCCTTCTGCCGGAGGATGCATTAATCCTATTGCTACATCCATTCCTGGTGAATCTTGATGCTGCGGGTGCGCATCGTTTCTTCAAATAAGTCCGTGGGCAGTGCCTGTTCTACAGGCCAAACGCCGGGTTTTTTGAGTTTCCCCTCTAGCAACAGCTGAGCAATACTCCCGGTGCCACAACCTGAGGCGATCGCAGTATTCTCATGCACCAAAGTTGAGCAATAACCTGCTGGCTGACCGGATTGTTGACCCGTGACTTCAGAACGAATTGCCACGCCAATGCCGCTGAAGGGATTGGTAACATCGGTCATAAAATGACTGACATGAGCCAAAAACTCGATTGTACCTCGGTGCTGGAGCAATGACTTGGGAAACCAGTGAGCCGCTATCCAGGTGAGGTGATTGTAAAAATCGGGAACTGAGCCGAACTTGGTAATTACGGTTTTGACGGGGAAAGTGTCGGGTAGGGTGAAGGCTTCTGGCATATCAAACCAGTAAACGTGTGAGCGACCATAGGGGGGTGGAAACTGAACGGTTTCGCGATCGCTGTACGGCTTCACCTCCTGCCACTCACCATCAATCCAAGCTTTAAACGGTCGTTGTAGCCCCAGAAAAGTGGTTCGCATCACCGTCACCCCAGAGCCACCGGACCCCGACACCAAATAACTCAGATGAATGCGTTCCGGCTGATCCAGATGCTCAACGCCTTGGCGCACCATGCTGTTAGAAATGCCCGGAAAAATGCCAGTGTTAACGATCGCCGTCACACCGGCAACCACAGCCTGATCAGAGCAGGCTAGGGCTTTGAGAGTAAATGAAGGGTGATCGCTGACATCTAGATAGTCTACGCCCTGTTCAATACACGTTTTCAGTACGCCAGTATCGCGGTAGTGAAAGGGACCAGCACAGTGTATAACCAGGTTGGAATTGGCGATCGCATTTCTCAGCCCTTCGTTGTCTGCCAAATCTAAAGCCAAAAACTCCACTTGCGGCCCCAGTTGTGCGCTGACCGCTATCCCAGCAGCTGATTGCCTGCTGGTAATCGTAATTTCTGCCTGCGTGTGGGTGATCAGGTCTTGGGCAACACTGCTGCCGATTCGCCCCCGACCTCCGATAATAAGAACCCTAGCCGTCATAGGTTAAGACTTGGTCACGCTAACTCTATTTCAGCAGATTTAAGTCCTCGTTTTCATCTGTACCAGGGATGAGCTTACCACAGTAGAAAGGAGGACTTTTTTAGGGCAAAACCCATGCAACTACTACCCCTATTCCTTCCCTAAGACAGATGCAAAAGTCGATTTAATCGAATCCCGTGCGTCCTTCAGTGTCTGAGCCAGCGGCTGGTGCGTCTGTAGGAAGACACGAGCACAGTTGCGTCCAGGCATCCCAGAAATCGAGCCACCCGGATGAGTCCCTGCGCCGGTGAGGAACAGTCCATCAATCGGTGTTTTGTAGTTAGCCAATTCCGGCAAGGGACGGAAGAACACCATCTGATCAAGCGTCATGTCGATGTGGTAGTAGTTCCCCTTGTAGGCTCCCAGACGTTCTCCCAGTTCAGCTGGGCTTTCCACACGACGGGCGATGAGCGACTTTTTGACATTCGGCGAATAGTCTGCAAGCTTATCAATCACCCTATCTGCAACTTTGTTCTTCAGTTCATCTGTCCAACCCGTACCCTTCAAACCAGTACCTTCTGCACCGGCAATCTGATACGGGGCGAAAAACTCAATCCAACCTGTGTGCTTGCCGTCCGGTGCCATCGAAGGATCTAGCATCGTGGGCATGACTACATACATCGATGGGTCATCATCTGGAATGTTTCCGATTGTGCAGTCACTATGAGCTTTTTCAACGTGCCTCACCGAATCTGCAATCAGGACTGAACCAACTAAGTACTCATCGTGGTGGTTGTGATGTTCAAAGCGCAGCGGTTCGTCTAAAGCCAAGTCAATCTTGAGAATCGTTTCGTTGTTGTTAACGATGCGGCGCTCTAATCGCTCGCGCAAATTGGGGTCGGCGTCATCGACATCTTGCGAGTCCATAAGTTGCAGGAACACCCGCTTGGCATCGATATTCGAGATCACGCCCTTGTTAGCACGATATTCTGTGCCACCAGCAACCCGAACGCCGACAGCACGACCATCATCAATTAAGATTTTCTCGACGTGCTGGTCTGTCAGCACTACGCCACCCTTACTCTTGACTAAGTTCACCAAGGCTTGAACGAGTGCGCCGGTACCGCCCTTCGGTCTAGCCATGCCGGGGTCATGACGCATCGCCATCATGATTGCACCGACTGCAATGGTTTTTTGCGAAGGAGGCGCACCGAGTTCTGCTGCCAGCCTTGCCAGTGGCGCTTTGAGAAACTCGGAATCAAACCACTCGTTGAGGATATCTTCAGCGCTGGTTAGCATGGTGCGAATAAAGTCCAGCGTTTTGGTTGGGGCACCGATTACCGAAAATAAATCTTTCAGCTTTTTAATGTCGTAGTTGCCAACTATGTCGATGATTGACTTCGGCGGCGCATTGAACATAGGAATCATGGCTCCGATCACCCGCTGCCAGAAGTCTGTGTATTCGGCGTATTTTTTGGCATCGCGATCGCTATACCGCGCAATCTCCGCACAAGTTTTTTCCACCGACTTGTGACCTAAAAAGTATTTGCCATCGGGATGGGGACAAAAGACGACCGGATCACACTCAAGGTATTGCAAGCCGTATTTTTCCAGTTCTAATTCTTGAACCACCGGCCCTAGGTGAATAAACTCGTGATCAATCGCACAGAGGTTGAACTTAAACCCAGGGGCTTCCGATGGCAAAGATTCCTCAGTGGTTGCCGCCCCACCAGGGACTGAACGCTTCTCCAGTAGCAGTACGCTATATCCAGCTTTGAGCAGATAAGCAGCACATACTAGCCCATTATGGCCTGCGCCAATAATGACAACATCATAATCTTGCATGGCTGAAGTTCCAGTGATCGTGTATTCTCCCAATCTTAGAAAGAAGTTTCAATAATCTACAATCTTTCCCCAGTTAGAGAGACTGCCATGCAAGTTTTACGGTAAGATGTTAGACACTATACTAAAACTAAGGGATTTGCCGGACGTGGGCTTCGGTATGAAGCGTCAGCTTGCCTTCTTCCACCTCCATGTTCTTTATGCGGAGCGCGATTCCCTCTAGGTCGAAATAGGGTAAATTCACCAGTTCTTTTAGCTTCTGCATTAAGGCTACAGTTACTTCTAGTGAAAGTCCCTCTCCCTCAGTGCATTGGAACCCTTCCAGCATCACGGGTTGACAAAGAGTGCGTGGGCGACACACGGCAGTGAAACCGATTTGCCGCGTCTTGCCCATTTCGTGCAGCAAAGAGTTGCCATTGAATATCATCTTGCCGCCACCCGGTAAGAGTAACTCCATCTGTTGCATTTCCAAAGTTACGGGTTGACCGTCTACATTCAACTCTAGATTTTCCATCTTGCTGCGGATGTAGTCTGAGTTGAGCGCACGGTTAATGTCTGGCTCTGTTAGTACAAGACGGGTAGTGGCATTTACTGAGTGATTCAGTTCAATTTGACCAAAAAGAGCGCTAAGAGTATTGATGGCAACGCTATCTGTGTGCATTTCCATTTCTTGCACGCGGATGTCTTTATGCATCACCAGACCCTTACCTTCAATCGATACCGAATCCACTTGTCCCTGAGCCATCTTCCCCAGATCAGTTCGGACATTTACGTCCATTTCCTCGACTTTATCCAGCTGGCTCAATAGCGTCATTTCGGCTACCTGCGAGAGCATCTGCTCCTCCAACCGTGGCTCTTCTGGCATCACTTTGCGATTTCCTTATGTCCTATTTATTGGTTAATTTATTTAATCTAGATGCTAGGCACTAAGTGGCGTATCTACACCAGGGTATAATTAAGTCGGTATAGTCAATATGGTTCAACCGCTAACAAAATCATGTTTAAGCATAATCAAAAAATGTAATAGAGCCGACATTTTATCAATATAAATATTTGTAAAGCATAAAACTTTATCAGGAAAATTTCAAATATTTTGAGCTTGCCAATGAATCACAATATGAGGTTTGATAGTCCGCTAGTAGTTATTCTAAGCAAAACAAGATTGAGCTACATAATATAGGCAAAAAGCAGAAGTAATCAATTTGAGCAATGGGATCAATGTAAGATAGGTGTGAAATGATTCGAACAGTATAGTAACTTCGATTGGAGAGGAAACTCAGCATGAGTGTATCAACCCAAGAGGCAAGGTTAGCAGCTCCGGATTTTTGCGAAGGGATTCAATATTTTGGCGAAAAGCTACCCGGATTTGAAACGTATGGGAAAGCGCCCGCGATCGCAGAAGACCAGGTAGCCATAACCGACCCAGCTGATCCAGCTGCTGTCTTCCAAACCCTACTCGCTGCCGACGCACTGCGCTACCTCACCCTGCAAATTACTGCTAGCAAAGCTTCTGGACACCCAGGCGGATTTGCGAGCCAAGTCGAAGCCTATGCTGCCTTCGTCATGCTGGGTTACAAGAACATCCTGACGGAAGTGGGGCATCACGCGCCTGGATTTTATAGCGCCATGTTCCTTGATCGGTCACTGGAGGACATGGGGATTGAGAAAGTGCAACAGCTGCGCGATCGATACCGGGAAAAACATGGCCTCTTAGGTCACTTATCCGGCTACATTCCAGGTATTCTCGCCCCAGCTGGCCCCCTGGGACAAGGGCAACACTTTGCCATGGCAGCTGCAAGACTCCACCCTGAGAAGCTCTTTCCGTTTACGGTTGGCGACGGTGGACTAGGCGAACCTTATATAACGAGCAGCATGGCTCACTTCCACACCGCCTATCCCAAAGCGACGAACTTCTTGCCCGTGTTGGTGTGGAACGGCTACAGCCAGGAACATCATAGCATGGTGTCCACGAAGTCCAATCAACAGATGATCAATTATTGGCAAGGCAATGGGTTTGAAGAAGTTGTGCTGGTAGATGCCAAAGACTTCGACGACCAAAGCCAGCCCGGTGATTATGTGGATAGCACAGCCTTCTCATTTGAGCAGCGGTTGGCCTTCACCAAAGCCGTGCTAGTAGGAGCTGATCAAGCCGCTCGGTTTGCTCTCGGCGGCAAGCTCACCGTACTAATCATTAAACAGCTAAAGGGAGCAGGCGTCCACGCACTCGGAGCCAAATCTCACAACCTCTATGCCAAAGACACCCTAGATAGCCCTCAGATCGTAAATGCTCTCAAAACCCGTGCCTTAACCCCAGATGCCTGGGCATTGGTGCGTGCTAACTTTGAACGCTCTGGGGGTGGCCCAGCTAGTCGCACTGCTGTGACAGAATCGGTATTGCCATTGCCAGAATTGGGAGAATTGCCACTAGAAGAATATAGCGTCGGTGGCGACCCGAAAGTATCGACGACAGCAATGGGGCGTTTGGTTGGCAAGGTAGGAGAGTGCGATCGCAATTACCTGGTATCCAACGCTGACGGCAATGAAGCTTCTGGAATTGCCAACATTAACCAGGCGCTGAAAATCATCCACCCTACAGACGATCCCCTTTATAATCAAAATCCAGCTGGGCAGGTTTACGAGCCTCTGAGTGAAGATGCCTGTGCGGGATTGGCAGCTGGCTCGGCTTTGATGGGTAGCCGTACCCTGTGGTGTTCTTACGAATCGTTTGCGATCAACGGCTTACCGATTATGCAGACTGCGACGCAAGCAATGGCAGAACTGCGCCGCCCCACTCCCTCTATCATTACCCTGTTCACAGCTGGGGCATTAGAGCAAGGGCGCAACGGTTGGACACACCAGCGTCCAGAAATCGAAGCGTATTTTGCCGCCATGATGCGGAATGGAAATGTGTTTCCCCTGTTCCCCCCTGATGCCAATAGCATTCAGGTGGCGTATGAATGGGCTCTGACTACCAAGAACAAGGGAATTGTAATTACGGCTAGTAAATCTCCTCTGCCGATTCGGACTACGTTTGAGCAAAATCGTCAGGCGCTCAAGGATGGTGCGATCGCCTTGCATGAAGCAGCTGGTACCAAGACGGTTGTGTTTGCCGTCGTGGGAGATATGGTGTTGCTGCCAGTGTTTGAAGCCGCTACTTATCTGGAAGCCCAAGAAGTGGGTGTGCGGATTGTGTCGGTAATCAGTCCCCGTCGCCTATACCGTCCCACCGATGTGGCGTGGGACAGCTGTTCCGAAGCTGATGGCGGCTTCTTAGATGATGCTGGGTTTGAGGCGCTGTTTGGCGGCGATGCCTTAGTTGGGGTAACTGCCGGTGCAAGTGGGATGCTCGAACCGATCATGCTGCGGAGTACTGCCAAACGCGATACCTTTGCCTGGAAGCGCGGGGAAACCACAGCTAGTCCAGCTGAGTTGATGGCGCTGAATGGGTTGACAGCTGAGGGTTTGGTTAAACGCGCTCTGGAGTTGGTTGGTTAAGCTTTGGTTATGCCCCTACCTGGTTTGCAGCTGGGTGGGGGCTGACGACCAAATGTCTTTGCTGTAGAGCTAAGATGTAAACACTGTAAAGAAATACAAATCAAAAATGTTTTGGGCTGACAAAATAGCTGCGGATGCAGAAGGCGACCAAGTAGTTAACGATTCAAAGACTCCTTCTGGTAGGGTGCATGTGGGGTCTTTGCGGGGTGTGATCATCCATGACGTTATTTACCGAGCCTTGAAACACGCAGGTAAGCCCGTAAAATTCTTGTACGGCGTAGATGACTACGATGCGCTGGATACAGTCCCCAAGTATCTTTCACAGGAAAGGTTTTTGCCCTATCTGGGTTTTCCACTGTGTAACGTGCCTTCTCCAGAAAATACAGCTAGTGATTACGCCAAGTATTTTATAGCTGAATTCTTGGAAGTCTTTGAGTATCTGGGAATCAGACCAGAGGTTTACTACTTGCGCGATTTTTATCGCTCTGGTAAGATGAATCGTTATATAGATATTTTTCTCAAAAATGCTCACCTCGTAAGAGAAGCCTATAAAGAGGCGAGTAAGGCAGATCGCGCCGATAACTGGTATCCATTTCAAGTTATTTGTGAGAACTGCGGCAAAATCGCCACTACCGTGGTTACGGACTACAACGGCTCAGAGATTTTTTACACTTGTAAGCCGGATGCAACCGACTGGGTACAAGGCTGTGGACACTCAGGTTGGGTTTCTCCGTTTGATGGACAAGGCAAGCTGCCTTGGAAAGTCGAATGGGTTGCCAAGTGGGATCTGTTGGGTGTGACGATTGAGATGGCAGGCAAGGATCACTCTCAAAAAGGTGGCTCCAGAGATGTGGCAAATGCTGTGTGCCGTAAGGTTTTACAAAAACAACCTCCATTCCATTCTGCCTATGAATTTATCTTGGTGAATGGCACTAAGATGAGTTCATCGAAAGGGGTTGGCTCCAGTGCCAAAGAAATTGCCGAGTTACTTCCTGCTGAACTGCTACGCTTTTTGATGCTGCGGACTCAGCCCAGAACAGTTATTAACTTTGCTCCCAACTACGAAACAATCACCCGTCTGTTTAGAGACTATGATGCTTTGATAGAAAAGTATCAGTCCCAGCTTGAAGCCAACCAGGAGAACCCAGAAACTCAAGATTTGATGCCTCTGTTTTACTCGCAGTTGGATGGGGATATCAAAACCTACCATCCCTTTGACTTGGGTACACTAATTTCGCTACTTCAAGTTCCACACCTTGATATTAAGAAAGAAGTGGCAAAACGTGCGTCTAAGCCTTTGAGTGACTTTGACTGGCAAGTCGTGAACCAAAGAATTGCGGTTGCTCAGAAGTGGCTTCAAGATTACGCGGATGAAGAAGAAAAGCTGGTTCTTTACCTGGAGCGAGTTCCTGAGAAAGCTGGGGATTTGACTCAAGAGCAGGTTGCTTACCTGGAAAAGTTGGGAGAAAATTTGGATAATGTTGCAGCTTGGGAAAGTGAGGTGCTGCAAACTACCTTGTTTGCCACATCAAAAGAGTTGCTTCTGCAACAGGCGATCGCATTCAAGGCTGTATACTTGTCTTTTCTGGGTAAAGAACGTGGTCCCAAAGCTGGAGCATTGTTGTCTTACTTAGACAAATCCTTTGTTATTGCTAGGCTGCGAGATGTAGTACAACTCAACACATCTAGATTTGATTTGGCTTCGTAGAAAGCGTAAGTCCGTTCCCGTAGCGCGGGTGTAGGGTGTAGGGGAAAAGGAAAAGAGGGGAAGAAGGAATATTTTCTTTACCCCATACCCCGTTCTCAGTCAATTCGTTCGCTGCATCAATTCATAGCTTTTTACTTCATCTATCTTTCGATAGTTTGCAGATAGGTATTTTAATAGCTCTTTGCTCGGGTTAAATTCATCTTGCTTCCGCTCATAATTAAAGGGATATAGGAAAAGCATACTAAGCGCTTTTCTTTTATTATCATCATCGAGATTCTGATTTGAGTTTAACTTAGCGAAAGCCCCCTTTGGTATTAATATTAAAGGGGTATTTTTTAAATCACGTATTTTCCTGACAAGTCTCTCTTCAGTAATAATATTTATGTTGTCAGGGTAATAATCTGGTACAAACTTTCTTTGAGACTTGAGATATTTTTCCATCTCTGGAGATATGGAATGAATTCCCAGGGGAATTGATATCTTCGAATACTTGTCAAGCCTAGAAAAGTTGGATGAATTAACTGTTTTATCAGGTAGCTTCTCGATTGGCTTAAACTGATTAGGAGCAAGCCCCAATCCTGATGCAACTTGAAGAGTACCTTTTTCTCCTAAGACAGCAGAGGCATGACGTACTGCTATTAGCTCAATTTTAGGAAGCTTATCAGCGATAAAATTAACGGTGCTTAATTGAGAAACGGCAATGAAGAGAATACTAAAGACAATGGCATAGCCCCGAAAGTATATTGCTGGAAGTTTTGAAAGGCTCACTAGAGTTAATAGGAAAAGCCCAAAACCATAGCTCAGAACATGACCTGGATCACAACGACCTAGTGCACCTGGTATTAGCAACACATTGAGTGTAGCAATCCCACAAATTAGAGGACTATTTTTATTTTTTTCTATGAGCAATAAATTTAGCTGAACTGGGACTATGAAAAAAATACTAAAAAGATATATGAGAATGTAAGGAGCAGGAACTACAGGGAAATTATATCCGCCACTGCCGACAGAGTATAGAGTTGAATATTTTACATAATTTTGAAAGAAAATAAGTAATAAAGCTGGTACTAAAATGCAGTACAGCACTAAATTTAATCTAAATTTTCGCTTATAAGCAAAACAAAGATAAGCTGTGTATAGAGCCAAACAAAAATAATATGCTGTTCCTATTTCTGGAGAAATGGCTAGAACAATTATGGATGAGGTGATTGAAATTAAAACTAGATGAATAATTGCTTTCTTGATGTTGGAACTGATCGTAGGCGTAATAAAATTGTGAATGAAAACAAGGCTTGCATACGGGAGTAAAAATCTTATTAAAGTGCCTTGCAGACACATACATAAACCAAAGTTAGCTAAGGCCAGTACAGAGAATATTAAGGTTCTATATTTTTCAATATTAGCGTTGTTAACTAAGTATAATAACAAATAAAGACCCAACAAATTTACCAATCCATAAAATATGTAATAACCACCACTTATAGATAATTCAACCGAGAAGCCAAACGTTTCCAATATCTTAGCAAAGTACGCTGGCAAGTATATTAGTGCTGGTCCATAGGTGAACTCGAAGTCTCTGTAGGGTTCTCTCCCACTCAAGATTAGGTCAATTCTAGAAAAGAAATAGGTCGCATCCCCATAACGAGAACTTTGTACTATCAGGAAAAAAATAATTGTAGTAATGGAGTAGAGTAGTGCAAAAATGATGTACGTTTTTTTGCTTACAGGTTTAACTGTAGGCAAATATTTAGAGTTATTGGTAAATGAAGGCAGAATCAAATTTAATGTTTTAGCACTCAGGATGCCTGTTCGAATAAAAATAAAAGTCTGGACAGAAAACACGCTGATAAAAAATACAGTACTAATGATAGAAACAGAGTTATTAAACCCAAAAATGTAGGAGTCAGATTCCACCAGTCTAGTCGGTGGAAAAAGAAATGGAAGCTCAAAAATGAAGTAGTAAGCAATAGCTGCAAGTAGAATATAACTAGCAGTAGCAAGAACTCTTTTTCTCATCTCCATCTCACAAAAATCTAAATGTAGCACCAGCAACAACTCTGATTCCTTGGAGCGCGTCAGTCTAAGCCGGTCTTTCTTCGTGGTGGTGTGATAGGTAATGTAGAAATATTCTACCACTAAAGTATTATTTTTATTTAGAGCAGATGGCTTTTGGTGATAATACTTTACATAAATGATGACAAGATGAGTACAAAAAAAATTAGTGACATTCAAAATGGTAAATATGACTACTAAACCAAAAATTATTGTCCTGGATGATGATCCTACTGGTTCTCAGACCGTCCACAGCTGCTTGCTGCTGACGCGCTGGGATGTAGACACCTTGAGGCTGGGGTTGGAGGATGACTCGCCGATTTTCTTTGTGTTGACGAATACAAGGGCGCTGCCGACAGACCAAGCAGCCGCTGTGACTAGAGAAGTCTGCCACAACCTCAAAACTGCGATCGCTGCTTCAGGCATCCAAGATTTCCTCATAGTCAGTCGTTCCGACTCCACCCTGCGCGGACACTACCCAATCGAGACGGACGTTATTACTGAAGAACTTGGCCCCTTTGATGCTCATTTTCTCGTCCCAGCTTTCTTTGAAGGAGGACGAATCACCCGCGATAGTGTGCATTACCTGATAATTGACGGCGTGCCAACCCCAGTCCATGAAACTGAGTTTGCCCGTGATTCGGTCTTTAGCTACCAGCATAGTTACTTGCCTAATTACGTTGAGGAGAAGACCCAAGGTCGCATCAGCGCTGAGGCTGTGGAACGGTTTTTGCTAGAAGAAATTCGTTCTGGTAGCCTGGAACGATTACTGCACCTCACAGGCAACCAGTGTGCCGTTGTGGATGCCGAAACCCAAGCTGACCTCAACCGCTTTGCAAAGGATATCCTCACAGCCGCTAGTCAGGGTAAACGCTTTTTGTTTCGCAGTGCCGCCAGTATCTTAACTGCCTTAGCCGCACTCCCACCTCAGCCTGTCCCAGCTGAGGAGATGTGGCAATATGTACGGGGTGGCAAACCCGGCGCGGTGATCGTGGGTTCTCATGTGAAAAAGACCACCCAGCAGCTGGAACATCTGTTGCAAGCGGGTGTAGTCAGTATAGAAGTTGACGTGGTTCAATTGCTTGAAGATTCCCTAGAGCAACATGCCTTGCTTCTAACCCAGACCATCGAAAAAGTTCATGCCGCGCACGACTCTGGTAAAACACCAGTCGTTTATACCAGCCGTGAGGAATTAGCGTTTGCAGATGTGCAGACGCGGTTGCAGTTTGGGGCAGATGTTTCATCCTTGTTGATGGATATTGTGCGGGGTTTACCAGCTGATATCGGGTTTTTAATCAGCAAGGGAGGTATTACCTCTAACGATGTCTTGAGTAATGGTCTTGCCTTGACCTCAGCACGGCTACTGGGACAGATTTTACCGGGATGCTCAATCGTGCTTACCCCAGACAGCCATCCCCAGTTTCCCAATTTGCCGGTGGTGCTGTTTCCCGGCAATGTCGGGGATGCAGATGCCTTAGTCACGATTTACAACAGGCTGAGTCAAAAAAGAGATCCCCATCTCCCAATGCCAGAACTCATCTAATATTAGAGTTAGTCGGTCGCGTCTCACGCTCGTCCCGCATGACTTCTGATTCTGCTCTGCCCGATCTAGTGTCAACGGGTTCGCCGCCTTCAGCTGAAACGGTGAATGCCAAGCTACAAGTTCGCTTTAAAAGTGAGTCGGGGCGGCTGCTATTAATCTTGCCAGCAGAAGCAAAAACGCCGATGGTAGCCACATGGAATGAGCTGTGGCAGCAAATGAAGCAACGCCTCAATGGTGGCGATCGCTTTTGGCAACCGAATACAACAGTGCATCTCATCGCCTCAGATCGGTTGTTGGATGGACGACAATTGCAAGCGATCGCAGATGCTCTGAGTGAAGTCCAACTTCAGCTGAAGTGCGTTTACACTAGCCGCCGCCAAACCGCTGTTGCCGCTGCCACAGCTGGCTATTGTGTCGAGCAACAATCGCCTAATTCTTCCCTTAATCAAACGCCAACACCTGAGCCGCAGCCTTTTGCAGAACCGCTTTATCTTCAAATGACAGTGCGTTCAGGGGTGGAAATTCGCCATTCTGGCACGGTTGTCCTGATCGGAGATGTCAATCCCGGCGGTATGATTGTGTCAGATGGGGATATCTTAGTTTGGGGTCGTATACGTGGGATTACCCATGCCGGTGCCGCTGGAAATTCCAAGTGTCTGATCATGGCGTTGCAGATGGAGCCTACCCAGCTTCGGATTGCGGATTCTGTAGCAAGGGCACCGCAGATCCAGCCAGATCAGGTTTACCCTGAAATTGCCTATGTCACGCCAGAAGGCATTCGCATCACCAAAGCGGCTGATTTTTCCAAGTCCCAGTTTTTATCAAAGTCATGAGTCGCATTATTGTCACTACGTCCGGCAAAGGAGGGGTGGGTAAAACCACCGTTACGGCTAATTTGGGCATGGCTTTAGCCCGGTTGGGGCGTCAAGTTGCTTTAGTTGATGCGGATTTTGGCCTCAGAAATTTGGATCTGCTGCTAGGGCTGGAAAACCGGGTAGTCTACACCGCCGTCGAAGTTTTCTCTGGAGAGTGTCGGTTAGAACAAGCATTGGTGAAAGATAAGCGGGAACCGGGACTGGTACTCCTCCCCGCCGCCCAAAATCGCACTAAAGAGGCGGTGAATCCAGAACAGATGCAACAGCTGGTTAGCGCATTGACAAAAGTGTACAATTATGTAATTGTAGACTGCCCAGCTGGGATTGAGCAGGGATTCCAAAATGCGATCGCGGCGGCTCAAGAAGCCATAATTGTCACAACGCCAGAAATTGCAGCGGTGCGTGATGCTGACCGAGTGATTGGGTTGCTGGAAGCGCAGGGGATCAAGCGCATTCATCTGATTATTAACCGGCTTAGACCGGCGATGGTGGAGGACAATAATATGATGTCGGTGCAGGACGTTCAGGAAATTCTGGCGATTCCCCTGATTGGGGTGATTCCTGAGGATGAGCGCGTCATCATCTCTACAAATCGCGGCGAACCGTTGGTATTAGCCGAAAATCCCTCTTTAGCTGGCAAAGCTTTTGACAACATTGCTCACAGGTTGGAGGGGGAGACGGTAGATTTTATTGATCTCAATGCTACCCACGACGGCATATTCTCCCGGATTCGCACCTGGCTATTTGGTTAAACAAGTAGTTAGGAGGCTTTGGCGCAAAGCCTCCTAACTGATTTTAACAGACACACGTTGTTTGCGTACATTGCTCAAAAGCTCTTAACCACCCCTGTATCCAATACCATGATTAGCGACCTTCTAGAACGAATTTTTCCTCGCACTGGTGATGACAGCAGTCGGGCGGAAGTTAAGCGTCGCCTGCAATTAGTGATTTCCCATGATCGGGCTGATCTCAGCCCTCAGATGCTTGAGAAAATGCGGCAGGAAATTCTGGAAGTCGTGTCTCGCTACGTGGAGATTGACACGGAGGGGTTGGAGTTTTCCCTGGAGAATAGTCAACGGGTAACGGCACTGATAGCAAACTTACCAATCCGACGGGTCAAACAGCTTGAGTCTTAGTTGTACGACGATGGTGGTAATCTAGAAAACGGCGACTTTAACTACCAATGATTCATCCGCTAGTCGTATAGGCTCATTCTGGCTTCTGACGATTAAAGCCTTTATTCTTCATAAGTTAATTACCAAATAGGCGAGAGCATGGTCACAACTGCAGAAAAAGCAAACGTAGGCTACATTACGCAAATCATCGGTCCCGTTGTAGACGTTAAGTTTCCTCAAGGCAAGATGCCGAAGATCTACAATGCCTTGATCGTTAAAGGCACCAAGGAATCTGGAGAGGAAGTTTCAGTTACTTGCGAAGTGCAGCAGTTGCTGGGCGACACTCAGGTTCGGGCTGTTTCCATGAGTACCACCGATGGCTTGATTCGCGGCATGGAAGTGACTGACACCGGCGCTCCTATCAGTGTGCCGGTTGGTCCCGCCACCCTAGGTCGGATTTTTAACGTACTGGGTGAACCCATAGACAACCTCGGACCCGTCAACGCTGATGGCACTTCCCCGATTCACCGCGATGCCCCGAAGCTAATCGACTTAGAAACCAAACCTTCGGTGTTTGAAACCGGCATCAAGGTGGTAGATCTCTTGGCTCCTTATCGTCGCGGCGGCAAGATTGGTTTATTTGGCGGTGCTGGTGTGGGTAAAACCGTCATCATCATGGAACTGATCAATAACATCGCCAAGGCTCATGGGGGTGTCTCCGTATTTGGCGGTGTGGGCGAACGCACCCGCGAGGGCAATGACCTTTACAACGAAATGAAAGAGTCGAAGGTCATTAACGAAGAAAACATCAGTGAGTCGAAAGTGGCGCTGGTTTATGGTCAGATGAATGAGCCACCAGGAGCCAGAATGCGAGTGGGACTGGCAGCCTTGACGATGGCTGAGTACTTCCGGGATGTGAGCAAGCAGGACGTGCTGCTGTTTATCGACAATATTTTCCGGTTTGTGCAAGCGGGTTCTGAGGTATCGGCGCTACTGGGACGGATGCCCTCGGCTGTGGGATATCAACCGACTCTGGCGACGGAAATGGGTCAACTGCAAGAGCGGATTACCTCCACAACTGAAGGGTCAATTACCTCGATTCAAGCCGTTTACGTTCCAGCAGACGACTTGACCGACCCAGCGCCAGCAACCACCTTTGCTCACCTAGATGCCACAACGGTGCTGTCTCGCGGCTTGGCATCAAAGGGAATCTACCCGGCAGTTGACCCCCTGGGTTCAACTTCCACAATGTTGCAGCCGAGTGTGGTAGGTGATGACCACTACAACACTGCCCGTCAAGTCCAGTCAACGTTGCAGCGGTACAAAGAGCTTCAGGACATCATCGCCATTTTGGGTCTGGATGAATTGTCGGAGGATGACCGGGTAACGGTGGCTCGTGCCCGCAAGCTTGAGCGGTTCTTGTCGCAACCATTCTTTGTGGCGGAAGTGTTCACGGGTTCTCCTGGTAAGTATGTGAAGCTGGAAGAAACGCTCAAGGGCTTCCAGATGATTTTGTCTGGTCAGCTGGATGCTATGCCGGAGCAGGCTTTCTACATGGTCGGCAATATTGACGAGGCGATCGCTAAAGCTGAAAAGCTCAAGTCTTAATTCCTAACACCTATGACCTTAACTGTTCGTGTAGTTTCGCCAGACAAAACCGTTTGGGATGCCACAGCTGAAGAAGTGATCCTGCCCAGTACGACAGGTCAGCTTGGTATTCTCACTGGACACGCGCCGCTGTTGACAGCCCTAGATACTGCTGTGATGCGAGTCCGTGCCAGTCAAAATCAGGATTGGGTCGCGATCGCCCTCATGGGTGGGTTTGCGGAAGTTGAAAACGACGAAGTCACAATTCTCGTCAACGGCGCTGAGCGGGGTGACAAAATTGATCTCGAAGCAGCACGCACTGCTTACACCCAAGCACAAGCCAGAGTGAATCAAGGGACTAACGCCACTCGTCAAGAACAGATTCAGGCAACTCAAGCCCTCAAGCGTGCCCGCGCTCGCTTTCAAGCTGCTGGGGGCATGGTTTAAATTTAAAACCGAGTAAAAGCAAAAACTCCTTCAGCGGCGTTGAAGGAGTTTTTTTGTGACCGAATTTTGATTTTCGTCAAACCCAGCTATTTCATTTTCCAAATAAAGTAAGGAATTATACGATACACTATCAGAGCCGAAGCGCAAGAGCCAATTTTAACAATATCCCGAGGTAGCGGCCATGATCGTGCAAATCGTCGTAGACTTCTTTGGCCCAGGTGCTATAAGTATCCGTGCTAGGCAGGAGGTAAGCGCTTTAGTGTCTGCTGGCTATGATGTTGCTGTGATCACGGCTAAGGCGTCAAATAATAACTTGGAGAGGTCGTTCATTGAAAAGCTTAATGGAGGAAGGATTGAGCTAATTTATCTTTCCACTGCCTTGGAAATGCGTGCTCGAAAGTTTCTTGGTGCGTTACCAGAAGTGTTGTTTGCGGCTCGATGCTATGATGCCCTGACCCGGTTGAGCAGTAAAGAGTCTATTGACCTCATCGTCAGTCACGCAGCGACACCCTGCTACGCTGTGGCTCGATTCAACAGGAGGCGGCAAATTCCTACGGTATATATTATCCAGGCGCTGATCTGGGACCGGATCAACGCTGCAGCTAACCCCCACAGCTGGATCGATACCCAAGTCTATAAACACGCCGACGGCTACGCCCTCGTGGAGATGGATTACTCTATTAGTGTTTCCGATTACATTCGGAAGTTGGCGATCGCTAAAGGAGCAAACCCTGAGAAGGCGTTCGTATTCTACAATCCTATTGACATCAAAACATTCAGAACAGATTCAGCCACTTTCCCGAAGGACATCGACGTGCTTTTTGTGGGACGCTTGTCTCCAGAGAAAGGGTTAGAAACTCTGATTGAGGCGTCGCAGTACCTGCCGGAAAAAACGAGGATGGTAATTATCGGCAAGGGACCTTTACGTAATCCGCTTGAGAATCAGGCGCAGGGGAGCGCCTGCAACATAGAGTTCAAGGGATGGATCGACAACCAATTACTTCCTAAATATCTCGAACGCGCCAAACTGTTCGTGGTGCCTTCTTTGTCCGAACCGCAAGGAGTTGTGGTTCTCGAAGCAATGGCGTGTGGTGTCCCAGTAATCGGGAGTGATGTTGGGGGCATCCCGGAGATGATCAGACATGGCGAGAACGGTTGGTTGGTACAACCCAGGGATGCAATAGCACTGGCAAGCACCATTCAAGCGGCTTTGTCCGATGAAGTTGTGAGAAGTCAAGCTGCTGCTTCAGCATTAGAAACGGCTCAATCTTTTTCTACAGAATGGTTTTGCCAACGACTGCCATATTTTTATCAGGAACTGACTAAAGCGAACCGGCAGGGGTGCATCCCACTTTTGGAAAAATATCAAACAGCGAGTACACCATTGAGGTAAGCACAAGGCTGCTGGCGATTCACCCCTACCGCTCAGCTGTACTACGAAGTCGCGGCGCGTTCAGTCAGGCGAGTTAGGACTTGATTGGAACGCTCCACAAAGGATTTCATCCCCTCGGGATCAAATCCCTTTTGAGCCATAAGCGCCAGATCGTAGACGTGGTGACAAATCAAGTTTGCTAGTTCTCCTGAAGGAGATTGGCTATCAGCTTGAAGAATAGTGCCCTGGCTCAGATTAACTAAATTCTGGATTAGCGGGTGAGCTGTGTTGACGAGCAGAATATGGTCTTCAGGGAACTGGGCTGCTTGCTGCTGCATCAAGGCATTCATCTCCTGTAGACGGCGCATAATCTCTGGCAAAAGCACAATTGCCGGTGGCGTCCCTTGCGCATCATCCGACTTCAGGGCTTCGGTGCGGATGTTCACTTTAGGCTTATTTAGGGCTTTCTCGAACAGCTCTTTGATCAGTTCGCTGCGGGTTTTGTTGGTCTTAGGGTCAACAATTTCCCCAGCTTTGTCCTGGTCGAACAGGGTTTTGTCAAGGTCGGAATCCACCCGCGAGAACTTGACGTCGGGATATTCCCGCTCCAAGAACGAAATGAAGTGGGTGTCGATGAAGGAGTCCATAAACAGCACTTCTAGACCCTGGTTTTTGTGCAGTTCCACATAGGTCGCCTGTGCCACTGGATCTGTACAGTAGAAAACCCGGTTTTCGTGGCGGTCTTTGTTGCGTTCTAGGTACTCTTTGAGATTTGTGTAGGGTGCAAGGGGGAGAGAGGGTGAGGGGG
>CAXUIG010000084.1:0-2663 GCA_964250845.1 uncultured bacterium
TAACAGTGGGTTTTGCTGTTGGTTCAGATCATAATTATTATCTCAGCAATCTTGCGCTTAATAGTATATAAAGCTACAATTTTATCATGGTGGGAGTTTAGGAATAACAGCACAAATAACACCTAAGCGTGCGGCACTCGTTGCGGCTGTGATCGTGAACCGCCAGCTGCTGTGGTCAAAGATGTGGCGTTCAAGTATGAAGTGCCAGCAGCGGTTTGAAATCAGGCGGTAGGCCAAATCCATTCAAGCTGTAAATTTTTCAATTTCCTAATTTGATGTGGATGGATTTAGTCTCGAAGTACTCTTCAAGACCCTTGTGCCCCAATTCCCGACCAATACCGCTCTGCTTGTAGCCGCCGTAAGGCATACAAGGCTCAAGTCCCGAAGCATGGTAAGTGTTCACCCAGACCGTTCCAACCCGAATTCCTTTCGCCATGCTCAAGGCGGTATCCAGATTTTTTGTCCATATCGCTGCTGTTAAGCCGTACATCGAGTTATTGGCAATTTGTCGGGCCTCGGCTTCATCTTTGAAGGTGATTACGGAAAGTACCGGGCCAAAGATTTCTTCCCGTGCGATCGCCATCTCGCTGTTAACTGCATCAAAAATTGTTGGCTGCACAAACAACCCTTGCTCTAATCCCTCAACTGAGCAGCGTCCACTCCCACCAATCACCATATTCGCTCCTTCAGTCTGACCCGCCTGGATGTAGCGTTGGATTCTGTCAAACTGCCGCTCGTTAATCACTGGCCCCATCGTAGTCGTGGAGTCCATCGGATCACCTAACTTGATGGTTTTAGTCGCTGCTACCAGCTGCCCCAAGAACTCGTCTTTGATCGACTCGTGTAGCAATAAACGGGAACCCGCTTGACAAACTTGACCGCTATTGAGGTAGATACCAAAGAATGCACCACCAACTGCTGCCGCCATATCAGCATCCGGGAACACAATGTTTGGACTCTTGCCACCCAGTTCAAGACTGATTCGCTTCAGCGTCGGTGCTGCTTTTGCCATGATCCGCCTGCCAATAGCTGTTGAACCAGTAAAGGCAATCTTGTCCACTAAAGGCGACTCGACGAGCTGTTCCCCGACTACGGGGCCATCACCCGTGACAATGTTGATTACACCCTCAGGCGCACCCGCTTGCGTAATGATTTCTGCCAGCATGAATGTGCTAGATGGTGTGAATTCGCTGGGTTTTACGACCATCGTGCAACCGGCGGCAAGGGCAGGGGCAATCTTCCACGAAACCAGTAGCAGCGGGAAATTCCAGGGTGTAATAATGCCAACCACACCCACCGGCTCCTGCACTGTTAAACCGATTACACTACTGTCATACTGCGTAATCGATTCCCCCTTAACGTCTAGTGCCAAGCCAGCAAAATAGTCATACACCTGGGCAGTTATCTGCACTTCTCCCAGACACATCTCCAATGGCCTCCCGACTTCTTCGCAGAGTGTCTGCGCCAGTTCTGATGCCTTTGCTCTCAGCGCCTGTGCTGTCTTGCAAAGCACATCATGGCGGGTGTAGGCGTGAGACTTAGACCAGTTCCCTTGATCAAACGTCTGCCGCGCTGCTTGGATTGCCGCGTCTGCATCCGCTTGGTTACTCCAGGGGATTTGGACAATGGTCTGCCCGGTGAGCGGGCTTTTTCGTTCATAGCTCTGACCGGAAATTGGCGCCACCCACTTGCCATTAATAAAGTTCTGGTAGCTACGCACTGCCGCCGCTATTTTGGTGCTAACTTCTGTTGTCATTGTTTTGTCCTCTATTCGTATAACTGTACCTATGAACACTACGGATTTTTTGTATAGCAAACTTCGTAGAGTACGGGACTAATTTTAGCAATCTTTAAGACTTCACCGCGCAGATATTGGTGTCGCTCATTATATTTTACACCGTTGTCCTCGTTGAAGGAGGCTATAGCTCTATCGCATTCCTCACGGTGCTGTTCGTAGTATGCCCAGGCTGCTGTTAAGTCTTCTGTGCTGAGGCTAGGATAGTTTCGCAGTAATTCCTGGTCATCTGCGCCTTGCTGGCGAAAAGCTACCAACGTCCATACGGGGATGCGCGTGTTACGAATGCGTGGCTGTCCGCCGCATACGCCTGTTTTGATTTGGATTGACCGACTGTTGAGCCGTTCCTGCAACAGGGCTCGCTCCTCTTGGGTGAGGGATTCGATAATTTGCACGAGGGAATCGACCAATTGCGTGTTCATGGGCTTCTCTGCGCTCAGAATAACAATTGCTGACCACTTTAGCGCCATAGATGATCCTAGAATTGAGCGGAGCCTCCAGCATAAATGAATCGATATAATGGTCAGGCGGTTAGCATCAACTTTGACCCCTCATTATTCTCAAACATCTTCTTAAGGTCGATAAAGGCTGCCGGGACGCCAGTTCATACTTATCGAAAATGCCAGTTCATACTTATCAAACCTTGATACAGGAAAGCCTCTAGCTGCATCGCCTGCCTTTCTTCAGAAGCAGAGTTATAAAGCAACACCCAACCGTTGGTAGGCGTAAAAGCGATACTTTTAATCGTCGCTTTTTCTTCATTGACTTTCTTCAGTGAATCAAGAAGATCTTGCGGAAGATTATGTGGCCAATAGCCATTATTGTCAAAGATAATTACCCACCCTCCATCAGGAGTGAACGCAATCGT
>CAXUIG010000084.1:2763-24017 GCA_964250845.1 uncultured bacterium
GGAGTGAACGCAATCGTTTGAAGATTTACACCTTGATTGACTAGAGAATGAAGTTTTTCTTTCACTTCGTCAGGAATACGGTTGTAGTAAGCACTAGACATAATAATGATTCACTCCTTTGTAGGCACTAGGATTTTGGGACAGTCTTAAATAGCAGTTTTAGACCCCCCACAGCTAAATCATATTTCTGGGTTTTGAAGCTTATGCAATAATTTGGAACTTGTTACCTGAGATCGGATGCTGGAATGTAGGCATTGGAAGGAATACAGCAAGAATTGCTAGAATTAGATAATCCTGATGTCACGCAGTCAATAGTAGGCCGAAAGAGTGATTTCACCCCTCTGTCTACCGAATAATGCTGAATTATTAGCCGAGTCAATCCGACAACATTGGGGGGGTAGAAAATTTAGGGTAAACACATCTAAAATTATTTGACAAGGATGAATAATTGTGATGTGTCCAGTGGCATCCGATGCTCCCCCTAATGCTCCACTTTTGTGAACCTAATCTAGTAGTCCACCAAATTAACGCCCGCCTGGTACTAGCCGATGCTGGTAAGCTACCAATTCCAACAGCAGAGGTTCAATTGTTGATGATGTAAATGGAGCGATTGCACCTGAATCCATGTGACACAAGCTAGTTCGGCTGCTCCCGGTTGACCTGTGCAACACCCTCAGTGTGATTAGTGCTACGTTCTCCCGTTTCCTGATTGAGCGCTTCAGACCCATTTGTTTCTCCCAGTTGCTCGCGAAAATAGAGACGATACAACTGGCAGCTTGGCTGAGCCCAATTTCCATCTAGTTGAATCAGACCCATGCTTTCGAGCTTATAAGCGGCGATCGCCCCTAACTGCACGCTTTGATCAGCCATCGCAACTTGCTGTAAACCGAATGCTAATTCGGGCTGACTTTGGAGTAAAATCAAATACCCTCGCAGGTGGTGAGTGTAAATTCCCGCCTGTGTGGGAGATGTCTTAGAAGTTTTGCCGCAGGGATTAGCTACACTAGAACATCAACTTTTTGTTGCTCAATTGTCACCAGTTCAGCAGCAATAGGCACAAGTTGTACAGCACAGGCTTTTAATTCGGGTTGCAGCGAGTCTGGGCAAGCTTCGGGATGGGTAAGGGCGTTGGCTTCCGCTTGGTCCGCCCAAAGAGCACCCCAGTGCATTGGCACAAAGACTGTACCAGGGGCGATCGCCCGTGTCACTTTAGCGGGGAACCGAGCTAAACCACGACGCGATCGCACCTCCACCCACTCCTGATCCTGAATCCCCAGCTTCTGGGCATCACGAGGATGAATCTCGATCAACGGTTGAGGATGCATCTGGCGGATTTTCTCAATCCTGCCGGTACGGGTCTGGGTGTGCCAATGACCGTAAAGTCTGCCGGTGGTCAGCACAAAGGGATATTCCGGGTCGGGTGGTTCTGCCAGTCCCCGCGAGTGACACTCGGCAAACCGGGCACGTCCGTCGGGTGTATGAAAGCGCCGCTCTGTGTACAGCCTGGCTGGTTCGCCTGGTTCTAGTCTACCAGAATCACGACAGGGCCATTGAATTGGGCCTTCAGCCCGCAGCTTTTCGTGACTGATGCCGGTCATCTCACAGGGGCGATCGCGTGTCAGCTTGACAAACTCGGCATATACGTCAGCCGCAGATGAGAACTGAAACTGTTCGACCTCGCCCAACCGTCGTCCCACTTCCGCAAAAATCTGCCAGTCTGCCCTCGCCTCTCCAGGGGCATCACGAAAAGCTGGACCAAGGGTGACACGACGCTCAGAATTGGTCATGACACCAGTTTTCTCACTCCATTGGGCTGCCGGTAGCAGCACATGGGCGTATGCCGCCGTTTCCGTGGGATAGTAAGCGTCTTGGTAGACTGTGAAGGGCGATTGCCTTAGCGCTGCTTTAGTCCGCTCCAGATCCGGCATACTAACAGCTGGATTAGTGGCGGCGATCCAGAGAAACCCCACCTCCCCAGTCTCCAACCCGGTAATTATGTCCCAAGCGGCTCTACCCGGATAGGGCGAGATCTGCCCTGGCTTGAGTCCCCAAACCTGCTCTACTTCTGCTCGGTGTTGGGGATTTTTCACAGAGCGATAACCTGGGAGTAGGTGCGCCAGACCCCCCGCTTCCCGTCCGCCCATCGCGTTTGGCTGACCAGTGAGGGAAAAAGGGCCAGATCCGGGTTTACCAATCTGACCAGTCATCAGGTGTAAATTTATCAGAGTTCGCACCTTAGCAGTGCCAACACTTGACTGATTCACACCCATCGACCACAGCGACAGAACCCGGTTATATTGGCCCCAGTACCGGGCAGCGGTCTCCAATTCATCGATTCGGATGCCGCACTGCCGAGCCACCAGCTCCGGCGGATAGTGCTCAATCACCTTAGCAAAGTCAGGAAAGTTGGCAGTACATTCATCGATGAACGCGGTATCAACATAGCCCCAGCGCATCAGCAAGTGGGCAATGCCGTTGAGCAAGTCAATATCTGTACCGGGGCGAATTGCTAAGTGCAGATCTGCACCTTCAGCCGTGCCCGTCCGGCGCGGATCAACCACAATCATCTTGACGTTGCGGTTCTTTTTGTGGTGCTTCTGCAGTCGGTTAAAAATGATCGGGTGACATTCAGCAGTGTTGGTGCCGATTAGAAAGGCACAGTCCGTCTGCTCCAAGTCCTCGTAGCAGCATGGGGGGCCATCGGCACCAAAACTTTGGATGTAACCGGCAACAGCTGAGGACATGCACAGGCGAGAGTTGGCATCAAAATTATTAGTGCCCAAACAGCCCTTCATCAGTTTCTGGGCTACGTAATAGTCCTCGGTTTGAAACTGACCAGAGCCTTACATACACAAGGCTTCTGGCCCTTGGGTTAACCGAACAGTTTGAATCCGATTGACCACCCGCTCTAGGGCTTCATCCCAACTGACGCGCCGGAATTCCTGATCCAAGGAGTCTCGCACCATTGGGTAAAGCAGTCGGTTTTTTCCTAAAGACTCAGCAACCGTAGCGCCTTTGACACAGACCATACCCTGACTGGAGGGATGGGCTTTGTCCCCCCGCACTTTCCAGATCGGATTGCCTTGGCTATCTCGATTCGTCGCCTTGCCTGGTTGGGCTGGAGGTGAAACTTCTAGGCCACAGCCGACGCCACAGTAAGGACATACAGTTTTGGTAGAGTCAGTCATGAAACTTGCTGTTGTAATACATTTACCGGCTGTAGTAGGCGTGCCCCGAAGTGTTCAATCAGCAACTCCCGCAACACTGGTGTGAGGTCTTCGCAGGGAATGCCTTTTTGCACACAGCTACCCAGATGAGCATCCTTACCCACCTTGCCCCCCATGTAGATGTCAACACCTTCCACGGCTTTGCCGTTTTTGCGAGCTTTCGTTCCCATCAGCCCAATGTCTGCTACTTGCGGCTGACCGCAGGAGTTGGGGCAACCTGTCCAGTGAATTCGCACCGCTTGTGTTAAGTGTAGCTCTGCTTCCAATTCCTTAATCATCGCCAAAGCGCGGTTTTTGGTTTCAATTAAGGCAAAGTTGCAGAACTGAGCGCCGGTGCAAGATACCAGCCCCCGCGTCAGAGTGTCGGGATTGATGGAGAATCGCTGCAACAGCGGTTCGGATAAGAAAGCTTCCAGACGCGAGTCGGGGATATTGGGGATGATGATGTTTTGCTCGAGTGTGAGTCGGATTTCTCCGCTACCGTAAACGGACGCCAGCCGGGCGATCGCAAACATATCTTCGGCATACAGGCGTCCCACGGGTATATGCAAACCAACATAATTCAAGCCCGGTTGCTTTTGGCAATAAACGCCAATATGATCCCGTTTTTCCCAGTCGATTTCATCTTTTTCTGCTTGAGGTGAGAGTAACTTACCCAGCTGGTTTTCGACTTCTGCCCGGAATTTGTCTAAACCCCATTCATCTATCAGCCACATGAGGCGGGACTTTTGCCGGTTGGCGCGCAGTCCGTGGTCACGATAAACCTCTAAAACGGCTTTACACACGGCGACAACGTCTTCTGGAGGCACCCAGGCATTAAGCGGAATCGCCGCGTCACAGCGTTTGGCAGAGAAAAAGCCACCAACCAGGACGTTAAAACCAAACCGACATTCAGAAGAATAGTTTTCTGCTTTCTCCCCCTCTCCCCTATAAGCGGGGATGAAGGCTAGGTCGTTGATTTCGGCATGAACGGAGTTGTCGCGCCCACCCGCGATCGCAATGTTGAATTTCCGGGGCAAGTTTGTAAATGCTGGGTTCCCTTCCCCGTTGTTAGTGATCATGTCCTGAACTTGGCGCACCAGTTCCCGCGTATCGAACAACTCCTCTGCATCAATCCCCGCCACTGGATCGCCAGTGATGTTGCGGACGTTGTCCATACCTGACTGGACGCTGGTCAACCCAACTGGTCTAAACCGATTGAAAATATCCGCTACGTCCTCAATCCGGATGCCCCGCAACTGGATATTCTGCCGTGTGGTAATGTCTGCGTTGCCATCGTCGCCGTAGCGTTGCACCACTTCGCCTAGCACCCGCATCTGAGTGCTGGTTAAGATGCCGTTGGGTAGCCGCATCCGGATCATAAACTTCCCAGGAGTGACTGGGCGAAAGAACACACCCACCCACTTTAGCCGGTGTTCACGGTCGGTTTCGTCCATGGCTTCCCAGCCAATCTGAGCAAAGTGCTCTAGTTCTGCCTTCACGGCGAGGCCATCTTTTTCGGCCTTTAATTTCTCAAACTTGTTAAGGCTTGTCTTGGTTTTTGCTGCGTCTGTCATGTCGTTCTACCGTTAATTCGTACTTTGGTTGTGCCGGTGCCAGCACTTTATCAATAAAATTTGAATCTTTGCGTTAATGCTGCTTTTTTGCGTTATAATCTCTTATCTATTTAATCAAGCGCTCGTGGGTGATTTCAACTACTGTTAATATCCAAGGTAGGATTACCCAACCCGGCAGTTCGTAGCTTATGTAACAAAATATTTAATTTAATGAAGAAACTGCATGGATAAAATGCGTTTTTTACAAACTAATCCGCAACCACGCTGGAGGTGCTTATGGATCGTCGTGCTTTCTTAACCTGGGTTGGTGTGGGTTGGGTAGCCAGTTCTCTACCAATAGCGCTGGCAGCGTGTTCCGCCAAGACAACCCAGTCCTCCCAGCCAACCCAGCCAGAATCCTCTGGGTCTGCTGAATACCAGGCTGTTGGTAGCGTTGCGGTGTTAAATAAGAATGGTCAGCTGCTGAACGAAAAATCCCCTGTGGGTCCGGTATTAATAGTCAGAGTTTCAGCCAACAACCTGCTCGCCGTCAATCCCACCTGTACTCATGCAGGCTGTACAGTGGCTTGGCTTGCAGAGCAAAAGAAATTTCACTGTCCCTGTCATGGTACTGAATATAGCTCTGACGATAAGGTAATCAAAGGCCCAGCCAGAAAACCGCTAAAAACTTACGCAGTCAAAATTGAAAACGATTCAGTCCTAGTCAAGCAAAGTTAGTCGCATTTTTTGATAGCAACCGTGAATACAGATATTAAAGTCAACCTTTTAGATCAGGCGCAGGCGGCACGTGATCTAGCTAACTGGTCAGTGGTCATTCAATGCCTGCATACTCTGATACTGGGAGAAAGGGTTTCCCCACCAAGTCAGGATACACCGCCTGTGTCAGAGTCAGAGGCAAAGCCGCTGTTGGATTTAGCTTTAGGGAAATGTTCTGCACCACCTGGGGGAACACCGCCTAGGAAAGAGTCCGAGCTAAAGCAGCTGCTGGACTTAGCAATAGAAGTTTTTGTCTTAGGGGATTTTCATCAGCGCTGGGATATTGCCAAGGTGTTTCCCCAGTTGGGACAAAGCGCCATTGCTCCGCTAATAGACATCCTAGAAGACGAAGACGCAGACGAAGAATTGCGCTGGTACGCTGCTCGCACTCTGGGCGAATTTAATCACCCAGAGGCGATCGCAGGATTAGTTGAACTGCTCAAAACAGGTGAGAGTGAGGAATTAAGCGCAATGGCAGCGGCGGCACTTGGGAATATAGGCAGCGGCGCGGTTGCGGCTCTGACAGAGCTATTGGCATCAGACACGCGACTATTAGCTGTGCGATCGCTCTCTCATATTCGCCGAAAAGAAACGATAGCGCCCCTCTTAAGTGTTGTGCAAGATCCGCAAATTGATATACGAGCCGCCGCGATTGAAGCCCTAAGTAGCTTTCATGACCCCCGGATTCCGCCAGTTCTCTTGAGCGCTCTGGATGACATAGCCGCCCCAGTCAGACGCGAAGCGGTAATTGGTTTGAGTTTTCGCGCTGACTTACGGGAGGAATTAGATCTGGTTAAGCGGCTTGAGCCCCGGCTTTATGACTTCAATCTGGAAGTTTGCTGCAGTAGCGCTCTAGCGCTAGGGCGACTGGGTACAGATGCCGCCGCCACCTCTCTATATCAGGTGCTACAGTCCCCTCATACACCGATTAAGCTGCAAATAGAAATCGTCCGCGCCTTGGGTTGGCTAGAGACAGTAACCGGCTTGGAATATGTGCGTTCATCCCTGAATCAGCAGTCATTGGTGAGGGTGTGGCAGGAAATTGTAACGGTTCTGGGGCGAGTAGAACATCCAGATTTAAGAACTAAGGCAGCTGAGATTCTGAGCGAAATACTGCAATCAGCTCATCCAGCAACTCAGTATTCTAGTGTCAAAAAAGCGATCGCGCTCTCGCTAGGTCAGCTAGGAGATGTTCGGGCAATAGAGCCGCTGATTCAGCAGTTGGCAGATGCAGATGCGGCGGTAAGACTGCACGTGATTACAGCGCTTAAACATCTGGCTCCTGAAGCAGCGCACCAGCAATTAGAGCAGTTGGCAAGCTCCGTTGCGCTGCCACCAGATTTGAAACAAGGGGTAGCGATCGCACTTGCAGAATGGTCAATAGAAGCCAAATAAAACAAGCCTCCGAGGCATGAAGAGCCCCCCTGCCCCCCATTCATCAGGTAGCTGTATCAAAATTTACTAAACTGCTGATGTCAATCCGCTAAGGTGAATATAAATTTAAATGCGTTAATCCGGGTACACACCATGCGGCTAGAGCAGTTGCAAGCCTTTCTAGCGATCGCGGAAACGGGCAGCTTTCAACAAGCAGCACGAAAATGTGGCGTTACCCAATCGACAATTAGTCGCCAGATCCAGGCACTAGAAGCAGACTTGGGGTTGCCACTGCTTCACCGAACTTCAGGCGCAACGCTGACGCTAGGGGGCGATCGCTTGTTGCCCCATGTCCGAAAAATTTGCCAGGAGTGGCGCAATGCCACGCAGGAAATAGGGGATTTATTGGCTGGAAAGCAGCCAGAGCTTTGCATTGCTGCGATTCACTCGCTCTCAGCTTATTACCTGCCCCCAATTTTGCAAAAATTTTGTCATGATTACCCAGAGGTGCAGTTGCGGGTGACTTCGTTGGGAAGCGATCGCGCCTTGAAAGTCCTCAAAGATGGCCTAGTGGATCTGGCAATTGTAATGAATAATCGATTTTTAACCACTGGCCCGGAAATGGTGGTAGAAGTGCTATACGATGAACCAATCGAAGTCTTGACGGCGGCAAATCATCCGTTGGCTCAGTATGAATTGGTACCCTGGTCTGAACTAACACGTTACCCGCAAGTGGTGTTTAAGGATGGTTATGGCATGCAACGCCTAGTACAAGATCGATTTGATCGGCTAGGAGCAACACTCCACGCGACTTTAGAGGTGAACACACTCGATGCCTTCCGCGGAGTGGTGCGGCAGGGAGAACTGGTGGCTCTGCTGCCGCAGTCGGCATTGGTGGAAGCACGTATAGACCCCACCCTTGCCGTCCGCTCATTAGCTACCGGCGGCGCTGGTTCTTCGGCTGATTCTGGCTTTACTCGCCGGGTTGTAATGGTAACAACCCAAGACAGGCTAAACATTCCCCCGATTCAGCACTTCTGGCAGCTGGTGCGAAAATTTATGCCACCGCAAGACCATCAGCGATCACAGGAGAGGCTAGAGGCTAGAGGATGACCATGAGCAATGCATTTAGAGATTTGCTGCGGAAAGTAGGTAGTGGTGTCCACACTGGTGAGGATTTAAATCGTGCTGAAGCAGCGGCAGCAACCAGAATGATGCTGCGGCAAGAAGCTACACCAGCCCAGATTGGGGCATTTCTGATTGCTCACCGGATTAAGCGCCCCACTGGAGAAGAGTTAGCGGGGATGCTGGATGCCTACTACGAATTAGGGCCGAAACTGCAGCCGATTGATTACCCTAGACCTGTGATAGTTTTGGGCATACCTTATGATGGGCGATCTCGCACTGCACCCATAAGTCCTTTGATTGCTTTGCTACTCACAGCAGCTGGGCAACCGGTGGTGATGCACGGGAGCGATCGCATGCCCACCAAGTATGGAGTGCCGCTGGTCGATATCTGGCAGGGGTTAGGGGTAGATTGGACTGAGCAATCCCTAGCACAAACACAGCAGGTGTTCAAGTCTACGGGAATGGGATTTGTGTATCTGCCCCAGCATTTTCCCTTAGCTCAACGTATATTTGAGTACCGCGATCAAATTGGCAAGCGCCCCCCATTTGCCACGATGGAGCTAATCTGGTGTCCTTATGCGGGGGATGCTCACATTATTTCTGGGTTTGTTCATCCTCCCACCGAAATCATGTTCCAGGTAGCTCATGCTCTGCGTGGAACCAGCAAGTTTACAACGGTGAAGGGATTAGAGGGCAGTTGCGATCTACCGCGCGATCGCACCGCTATTATCGGCATATCTTCACCCGACACTCCCCACGATTCACTCATGCAGCCCATAGAGCGCTTGCACTTGGTACCTCGTGAGTACGGCTTTACCACCAAGAACGTACCGCTCGAATCGACCCCTCAGCTAGTGGAAGATATGCAGTTGGTGCTGCAAGGGAAACCCTCGGAACTGATGCAATCAGCTCTCTGGAATGGCGGATTTTACCTGTGGCGTAGTGGCATTTGCCCAGATATGCGCTCGGGTATAGCCAAGGCGGAAGCTTTATTAACCGGGGGTCAGGTGGCTCAAAAACTTCAGCAAATCACTCAGGTAGTAGCCTCAGTCTCAAACCAGATCAAGATGCAGCCAGTCTAGTCGGCGAGCAGGTCATCGTAACGCCGCACTTCTAGCACCTGGTTTTTGTCGTCTACCAGGACAACAGTGGGACAGTAGGTTTTGATTTCTTCCGGGGTTAATTGTCCGTAGGTCATGATAATTAAGCGATCGCCAGTCATTCCCAGCCGCGCTGCCGCGCCATTTAACTCGATGGCGCCGGAGTTTGCTGGGGCTGCGATCGCATAGGTGATTAACCGCTCCCCATTGGCAACGTTAACCACTTGCACCTGCTCGTACGGTAAAATTCCGGCGCTCTCCAACAGGGTTTTATCAATACTGATACTACCCACGTAGTTCAGATTAGCCGCCGTGAGCGTGCAATTGTGAATTTTGGCTAAAAGGAGCGTGCGCTGCATTTTCCCTTAGGCAACAATTTATCGCTTTTCCAGGTCAAAAAGCGATGCCTTCAGCGTTATCATAGCAGCATAAATCAGATAGCGTCAGAATCGCGCCCTTTTTCGCTACCGGCTTTGATGCACTTTTCCACTAAGGGCATTACTTGCTCGACATCTTGCCAGCCGCGAATTTCCGTTACCTTCTTCTCCAAATTTTTATAACTACGGAAAAACTCAGCAATTTCGTCCAAGCGGTGCGGTGCTATGTCCTGGAGGGATCTTACCTTGTTGTAGCGCGGGTCTTTGTCCGGAACACAAAGAATTTTCTCATCGTGATCCCCGCCGTCAATCATCTCTAACATCCCAATCGGTCGCGCGGCAATGATGCACCCTGGAAATGTTGGCTGATCGATCAATACCATGCCATCGAGTGGAT
Organism: uncultured bacterium; assembly: GCA_964250845.1. Lineage (GTDB taxonomy): Bacteria > Cyanobacteriota > Cyanobacteriia > Cyanobacteriales > Chroococcidiopsidaceae > CAXUIG01. The sequence continues at coordinate 12,679 of CAXUIG010000084.1, forward strand.
CGCCATCGTCAGCCAGGGTGTTGGGTACAAAACCATAGTCGTAGGGGTATTGCACCGAGGAATAAAGCACCCGGTCTAAGGCAAGGGCTTGCAGATCCTTGTCGTATTCGTACTTGTTTTTACTACCGGCGGGGATTTCAATCAGGACGTTTATTAGACCCGGCTTGGGTTGGGCTGGAATACGGGATAAATCCACAATTTTCTCCAAGTTGACAGCTTTCTTCGGGGTGCTGTTAAAACACCCCGCGATCGCATTTTAGGCGAAGACGGACAAAGACGAACCCATGTCCTGTGCTTGGTAGGGGTACTTTAGGGCGGATTTTGTAGCGTATACGTTATCGGTTGCACCTGACTCTGAAGGCTGCTTGAAGAGTAGTGGGCAATCACGAACAGGGGTAACGTCAGAGTCAACAAAGCGATCGCCGTTCCCACAATGTCTGCCAACCGATGAGAATATCTCTCCGAAGAGTTGGCAGACTGGCTACTTGAATCCATAAAAAATTGTTGCGAACCTAGGTGTAACCGACTTGAGTTCAGTGAATTTACTTCAGAAGGGCGCTTTTGCAGCCCCACTTTTACCATTTTAACAATTTCCCAAAAGTTAGATTGTTTGCTAGCAAACAATCTCAACATCACCCCGACCTCACTAAAAAAACCGCCACTAGCAGTAGGGCGGTTACTTGAGCAATCGGAGGTTCGTAACAGCTTAGCCAGCTCCCAACGTGATTTTTGTAGCACTTTCTACACTTAACCCGGTTTTTGCGCTTGAATCCAACTTAAATAGAACCCGCGACGACGCTGCAAATTCCAGACAGTAGGTCGCTAGTCAATCTGTCAGCTCACAATAGAAATAGTCACGGAGAATGACTGTGAAAAACATGATGGCAGACAACCTTCTAGACCTAGAGCCGGGTGCGTGCAAGCCTCGTTTGTGGATGCCCGAGCGTGTAATGTTCACGCCTGCGGCACTAGAAGAGCCGTGGGGTCAGCAGATTCTGGCACGCGTGCAGTCTCTCGACCTGCCCGTTGAGGAGTTGCCCCGAAACCGCCTGAGTGGTTTGCGTGGTGAAGACGAGCGCGACACCTACAACAAGAGCAAGCGAACCCTCGCGGTCGTAACCGCACCTCCAAGTGCCTTCAAACTCAGTCCCATCCCACCTTCAGCCGACTGGCAATTTCACATTGCAGAGGGCTGTCCGGCGCACTGCCAATACTGCTATCTGGCAGGCAGCTTATCAGGGCCACCCGTAATCCGCGTCTTCGCCAACTTGCCACAGATATTAGGAAACCTGGCAGCTTTTGAGCGCTCAGGTGAGACTACAACTTTCGAGGCTTCCTGTTACACCGATCCACTGGGCATCGAGCATCTTACAGGAAGCCTCGCCCAATGCATCCGCTATTTTGGCACCCGCTCTGATGGACATTTGCGGTGGGTTTCCAAGTTCGACGCAGTCGATGAGCTACTCGACTTGCCGCATAATGGTCACACCCGCTGCCGCATGAGCGTCAACGCTTCCCCAGTCTCCGGTCGTTTCGAGGGCGGTACGGCGTCGGTGGCTTCCCGGCTTCAGGCACTGCGAAAACTGGCATTGCCGCGAGCACAGGCGGGTGGCGGGTATCCAGTGGGTCTGGTGATCGCGCCGATTATGCCTATAGACGATTGGACTGAACATTATGGTCGCCTGTTTGACGAGATCAGCGTTGCGCTCGATTTCGATTGCGACCTAACGTTTGAGCTGATCTCACACCGCTTTACGCCTGGATCGAAACAGGTTTTACAGACTTGGTATCCCCAATCGAAGCTGGATATGGACTCAGCCACACGCAGCGTTAAGCGCAACAAGTTTGGCGGCACGAAGTATGTTTATGACTCCGACACCATGAAGAAGCTGCGCCGCTTTTTCGAGGGCGAGATTCAAAGGCGCTATCCTCGCGCTCGTGTTCTTTACTGGACTTAGTGGAGGATGATCGGGCCCCCACTATAACCGTGAGCGGTAGGCCCTCCTCATGCAGATACCGGCATTATTCACCAGTACATTTATAATATTCTGACTTCTATAGGAGTACCAGTTTGCTTGAGTTTTTCAGCTAGCCTTTGTAGTGCTGCAACTGTAGTATCTGGTCCTGACACGAGTTCAATAACGTTATCAAAAAAATTGTATGTTCCGTCTGGAACACGACCTGTACCTCCACATCTTGGGCAAGGGCTTACAGTCTTGTTATCAAAAATTACGTTGGTGGAGTTTTCAGAAACCGCATCACCTGGGAAAAAGTTTTTGCAGTCATTGCAAACAGCAGGTATGTTTAACACTACACTTAAGCTACACAATAAATTACAATATAAATTTTACAATACTTGTAATTTACAAGCAAGCTTACTTGAGTGACAAGTCACTGAAACTCTTGCCTAGTATGGCTTAGCTCACAATATCCAAAGCTTCGCTAAAGACGATTTTTAGTTCTGACCAGAGAAAATTTTAAAGTCAGCTTCCTTAACTTGGTGCCATTTGACTCTTGACGCTTGTAACGTTTAGTCCTGCCTATTTGTTTTGACCTGCCCATAGGAATGGTTTTATGGACTGGAGTAGGTGTGTCAGTAATCAACTCAATCTGATTCAGTTCCTGTTCATATTCGAGTCTCAAGCGTTCCCAGTCCCAAGCGATGAATTCCGGGATTGGGTCAGGATCAACAAACGATAGGCGAAATCTATCTAGATAAATACCCATTACGATCAGCTCACGAATGCGAGTGGAATCATTGCTACCTATTTGACTGACAAAAGTCGAGGGATAGTACTTTAATCGGTGCTTTTGCTATTGGGCAATATTAGAGCACAACAGCTATTTGACTGACATTCATTGGAGTGTGTGAATTTACTAAAGTGTGGACGATCTCATAGTCTAGCTTAATATTTATACTTTTATTTATTGACTGAGCTTTAATAAGAGCTTACCTACCCATAACAACTTTAACAATCCTTAAAAATCATCAGAAATTCATCAAAAAGTTATAGAAAAGTCATAAGTGCTCTTAAGATAAGTTCTAGTCGGAAAAAAACAACACATCTTTTGTCTACTCACGCTTAGCTAAAAAAATCCCAGCCAAAATGTTGTTAACGTTGGCTGGGGATAGCAGTACTGGATTCATCTTCAGCCCACCTGGTTGCAAGGCAGGGCTATATCATTATCAGAAGTAATGCTTGATGATACAATTTGGGTTTAACCAACAGATGAAGAGCTGGGACGCAGACATGTTCAAAGATCTCTTCCCTCACATCCGCACGATTTACCACAAGGTAAATCTCGCTACAAGCTCGCTCAACCCGATGGCAACCGATAAACCCAAAGTGGCAGGCTATCTTCCACCAGCAGTTTATAACGTCCCACCAGCTGTATACGACCAGCTGATGGCGTTCAAAGCCAAAAGAAGCTTGCAGTCTGTGGAAATGGCAGTGAACGTCATTTTGTCGGAATACTTCGGACTCTTCCAGGCACCGATGGTCACGGGGACTGATATCACAGCCTCACGCCTGGAGACACTAGAGGCAAAGTGTACCAGCCTGAGTGAGACAGTGGCAGAGCTACAAGCGGCGATCGCTACTCTCCAAGCTAGCAGTAGTCCACCACTAGGCGAGAGTGAATCCCCGCCTGACGAAGAGTCGCCGCTCCCTGTTTTAGAAGCCCACGCCACCGCCGAGTCTGCAAGTAACCCAGCTGTAGACCAGACTGAATCACCGAATCAACCATTTAGTACCCCGATGACTCAGGCAGCTCTGGCAAAAAGGTTAGGGATAAACACAAGCACCATCAGTCGGATGCAGTCAAAACCCAATTTCTCAGAGTGGAGCCAGCAAAAAGATCCAGAGGGGATAGCTTGGGTCAAATCACCAGATACTAAGCTATTTTACCCACTTTCCTCACGATTGACATCTTCATAAAGGAAGATGGAAAGCAGCTTGAACTTGAAACCCCACAATGCAGTCTCCTAGAGTCGCTGATCCACACGCTCAACCTGATCGCGTCATCCTCTATGATGCCTATACCTGTCGCTGGTTATACTTCCGCCGCCCTGTAACTGTGTTGATAGCACATTCCCAAGCGGACGTGCTTCCCCTCTTAGATACGATCCAAACTCAGGTGGAGCAAGGGGGTTTGTATGCGGCAGGATTCGTCAGCTATGAGGCAGCTCCTGCGTTCGATTCAGTGTTGCAGGTTAACCCCTGTGAGGATTTCCCGCTTGCCTGGTTTGGTCTTTACACCGAAGTTGAAGCGATCGCCTTGCCCCCTCGCGCGTCCCTACCACCAGTCCAACCCCTGGACTGGCGGGCTTCAATTGCTCAGGCACAGTATGAGCAGGCAATTGACAAAATCAAGTCTTACATTCAGCAAGGAGAGACGTATCAGGTTAACTTAACTTTTCGGTTGGTTGCACCGTTTGGGCAAGATCCTTGGGCTTATTTTGTGCAAATGATTCACGCCCAGCAGTGTTTGTATGGAGCCTTTATCAATACGACAAACTGGACGATCTGTAGCAGTTCGCCAGAGTTATTTTTTCAGCAGGTTGGGCAAGAATTAGTCTGTCGCCCGATGAAAGGAACCGCTGCACGCGGACTGACGTACTCGGATGATTTACGCTTGGCTGACTGGCTGCAAGCGTCTGAGAAAAATCGAGCCGAAAATCTGATGATTGTGGATATGGTTCGCAACGACTTTGCCCAAGTGGCGAAGCTGGGCAGTGTGCAGGTGCCGCAACTGTTTAAAGTTGAACAATATCCTACCCTCTGGCAAATGACCTCTTCTGTGCGGTGCTCAACAGAGGCAAGACTGCGCGAGATATTCCAGGCGCTATTTCCGCCTGCCTCAATTACGGGTGCGCCCAAACCCAGAACTATGGAGATTATTGCCGAGCTTGAGACAACACCACGGCGGATCTACACCGGAACGATTGGGTTTATCATGCCCCAGCGATCGCAGTTTAATGTGGCAATCCGTACGGTGCTGATCGACAAGACTAAACAGATGGCTGAATACGGTGTCGGCAGTGGCGTGGTTTGGGATTCCCAGGCAGGTGATGAATTTGAAGAGTGTTACACTAAAGCCAGAGTCTTGACGCAACCAACTGTCGATTTCTCCCTGTTGGAAACGCTGCTTTGGACACCGGACACCGGCTATTTCCTGCTCGAGCTGCACCTAACCAGACTTCAGGAGTCTGCCGCCTACTTTGCATTTGTGCTCGAGCGGGAACTTATCCATCAGGATTTGCAGGCGATGGCGCAAACGTTCCCCCGGCAAGCTCAGAAAGTGCGTCTCCTCCTGTCTAAGCAGGGAGAATTTACCTTTGAGTCAGCATCTATCAGTAATGACTCGGCTTATCCACTCCGCGTTCACCTGGCTAAGACTCCAGTCAATTCAGCAGACGTATTTCTATACCACAAAACCACCCATCGTCAAGTGTATGAACACGCCAAAAAAGCCTATCCAAACGCTGATGATGTGCTATTATGGAATGAATCGGGAGAATTAACTGAGTCCTGTATTGCCAATCTCGTGGTCGAGTTAGATGGGAGTTGGTATACGCCACCTGTTTATTGCGGTTTATTAGCAGGTACATTTCGGAGTTGGCTACTCAAACAGGGTAAAGTGCAAGAGCAGGTGATTCGAGTTGAAGACTTATCTCGCTGTTCAAAGATTTTTTTGGTCAATTCAGTCCGTAAACAGCAAATAGTGTTTATAGAGGATTAACCTAAAATATAACACAATTTGGCTGAGGTTGCTCTCAAATCTGCATGGATATGACGCAGAAATGGCTGTCGGTTGTAGGAATCAGCGAGGATGGATTACCCGGACTCAATCCTGTGGCGAGATCGCTGGTTGACCGTGCTGAAGTTCTGGTGGGAGGCGATCGCCATCTTGGCATGCTGCCTACAGACGATCAACGCGATCAACTCGTCTGGAACTCTCCCATTAGTGACTCCATTGATGAAATCCTGCGTCGTCGGGGTCAGTTGGTCTGTGTCCTGGCAAGTGGCGATCCGATGTGCTACGGCATTGGAGTGACGCTAACTCGTCGAATTCCGGTTGCCGAAATGACGATTATCCCGGCTCCGTCTACCTTTAGCCTCGCCTGTGCCCGCTTGGGATGGTCGTTATCGGACGTGGAAACTTTAAGCTTGTGTAGTCGTCCGCCATCTCTACTGCAAGCCTATCTCTATCCGGGCGCAAAACTCTTGATTTTGAGTGAAGGCAAGCATACGCCTGCGATCGTGGCTGAAATCCTCACGAATAGTAGGTTTAGCAACAGTCCGATCACAGTACTGGAACGATTAGGCGGAGCGGATGAACGCCATGTGGCAGGTATTGCATCCCAGTGGACCCAAACCGATCTTGCTGATCTTAACGCGATCGCCGTTCACTGCATGGCTGATCCTGGTGTTATCCCTTTACCGCGACTTCCAGGACTTCCAGACAGCGCCTATCATCATGACGGGCAACTCACTAAACGTGAAATCAGGGCAATCACCCTAGCAGCCCTGGCACCAACTCCAGGAGAGTTACTATGGGATGTTGGTGCGGGGTGTGGATCGATTGCGATTGAGTGGATGCGGAGCCATTCCCGCTGTTGGGCGATCGCGATCGAGTGCTCCAGAACTCACTACATTGCAGACAATGCCGCCGCCCTCGGTACACCTAATCTAAATATCGTTGAAGGAACCGCTCCCGCCGCACTCAAAGACTTGCCCCAGCCAGACGCCATTTTTGTTGGAGGTGGAGCAACCGCAGAGGGCATGTTTGAGACCTGTTGGACAGCGTTGCGATCGGGTGGACGCTTAGTCGCTAATGTTGTCACAATTGAGGGTGAACAGAAACTGTTTGAATGGCATCAGCAAGTTGGCGGGACGTTAACCCGGATTTCGATTCAACGGGCGGAGACTCTAGGCAAATTTCTCGGTTGGAAACCAATGGTACCTGTCACGCAGTGGATCGCACTGAAAGCATAGCTGGCTTTTTTCACAAGCAGTTGTGTTGCAACACAACCGCCAATTCATCTCAATCGAGGAGTTATCGCAGCCATGCGTTACAAAGCTGTTGGCAATGATAGTGGTAAAACTTATCAAAATTACAATGAGTGTTTACAATCTTAGAGTACTATCAATACATAATTTACCCTGACAATCAAAATCAATATGTGTTTGAAAGATCTCAAGGATAAAATCACCATTAACCAAGCGCAAATTGGTGTTATCGGTCTAGGATATGTAGGACTACCACTCGTGGTAGCCTTTGCCAGTCAAGGATTTTCAGTGATTGGCTTTGATATTGATCAACACAAAATTGATCAGATTCAAAAAGGTCAGTCATATATCCGCCACATTGCGCCGGAGGATTTAAAGAATGAATCAATCAATGTAACTAGCGATATGAGCCTTTTGGCTGAAGCGGATGTAATAATTATTTGCGTCCCTACTCCTCTTAACGCACACAGAGAGCCTGATTTGACTTATATCGTCCAGACAGCTTATACAATCGCGCGTTACCTAAGAATAGGGCAGCTAATTGTTTTAGAAAGTACTACTTATCCAGGTACGACAGATGAGATACTTTTGCCTATACTGTCTAATACTGGTCTGGTAGTTGGTCAAGAATTTTCACTTGCTTACTCTCCAGAGCGTGAAGATCCTGCTAATGCAAATTACTCTACAGTTAATGTCCCTAAAGTAGTTGGTGGTATCACACCTCTGTGCCTTGAACTAGCTCAAGCTTTATATGACAAGATTGTGATTACAACGGTTTCAGTTTCTTCAACTAAAACTGCGGAAGCTACTAAACTTCTGGAGAACATTTACCGTGCAGTTAATATCGCACTTGTTAATGAATTGAAGATATTGTTCCACCAAATGAATATAAATATTTGGGAAGTGATTGAAGCCGCTAAAACCAAACCATTTGGGTTCCAGGCATTTTATCCAGGTCCTGGATGGGGCGGACATTGTATTCCAATTGATCCATTTTATTTGACCTGGAAAGCTAGAGAGTATGACTTATCATTGCGGTTTATTGAATTAGCAGGCGAAGTTAACACCTTAATGCCTAAGTATGTGGTAGATAGGTTAACTGCCTCACTTAATAACCAGAGCAAGCCTGTGAAAGATTCTCGCATTTTGATTTTAGGAGTTGCTTATAAGAAGAACGTGGATGATCAACGGGAAAGCCCTTCACTAAAAATTATTCAGCTATTAAAGCGGCAAGGAGCACAGGTTGAATATCACGATCCGTATGCACCAACCTGTGCAAATCATCGTCATTATCCAGAAATTAACTTAAAATCTTTGCCGTTAACCCCAGAAAATTTGAACAGGTTTGATGCTGTTGTCATTGCAACTGATCACGATCATGTAGATTATGAATTAGTATCCCAATATGCACCGTTAATTATTGACACACGAAATGCGCTGGCAGCAAGAGGGTTAGTAACATCAAACACGATTAGTGCCTAATTGAATAAATTCTCATGAGTCAACAGTGTCGTGCGATCGCCTTGGAGGAATATCCTCTGGAACTCCAAGCCAAACGGTACATTGACTTATATAGCCGAGTATTGCATAAGTAAATATGAATGATGAAGCAGCAACCTCCCAAACAACAAGGATTTGCAGAGTGCCTCTGCCGCCGGATTCAGTGAGGCTAAATCAGCTGTGGATTTTTACTGGCAAGGCTGTATTGCACATTTCGAATTGAGCGATCACAATCACTACTAGAATCTAATAGAGCTATCCCAAGTTTACCAAGCTGTATCGTTATGAAATCGCTGCACCGCCCTGACCTCTATAGCTGGTCTATTTTTGACTCTGAAAGAAACGTGGATTTCAACGGCATCGCCTGGGTTCGTCCAGATGGCAATGTTTTGATTGACCCGGTGTCGCTATCCGAACATGACCTAGCTCACCTGAATGCTCTGGGAGGTGCATCCTGGATTGTCGTGACTAACTCAGACCATGTACGGGCTGCTGAAGAGCTATCCCAAATCACCGGAGCAGAGATTGCGGCACCTGCTGCCGAAAAAGAGATCTTTCCGATTCGGTGCGATCGCTGGCTTGGAGACGGTGATGAGTTGCTGCCTGGACTAAAGGCGATCGCCCTGCAAGGTTCCAAGACTCCCGGTGAACTGGCGCTACTGCTGGAGGGAACTACCCTGATCACAGGCGATTTAGTCCGGGCACATCGAGCCGGGAGCCTGATGATTTTGCCTGATGCCAAGCTTCAGAATCGTGCAGATGCAGTGGCTTCAGTCCTCCTTTTGGCGGCGATGGATAGTATTGATGCAGTGCTGGTGGGGGATGGTTGGTCTGTATTTCGTGATGGGAGCGATCGCCTCAAAGAACTGGCGACTGCAATCTCTACATGACAGGGAAGCTCAAATACAAAGAAGACTAGGAAAGTCAGCGCTCAAACTCAGGGGATAGGGTTGCAGCTGGCTGAAGCCACAGTCGTGCTGCGGCTTCAGCCGGTATTGGTCGGCTAAAGAAATAGCCTTGGATGCCATCACATTTGATCGCCCGTAAAAACTCCAACTGTTCTGCTGTTTCTACGCCCTCAGCCACCACCTTGAGGTTGAGTCCATGGCCCAGAGCAACGATTGCTTTAACCACTGCCGCGCCTTTTGCATTCGTGGTTGAGTTATTAATAAACACTTGATCAATCTTCAGTACATCTAGTGGAAACTGTTGCAGTGTGGCAAGCGAAGAATAGCCAGTACCAAAGTCATCGATCGAGATTTGAATGCCCATTTCCTGCAATGCCTGTAATACCGAGATGGTAGAGTCTACATCCTGCATGGCGACGCTTTCAGTAATTTCTAGCTCGAGATAACGCGGGTCGAGCCCTGTTTGTGCTAGAATAATAACAATTGTTTTGACAAAATCTCGTTGCTGAAACTGACGAGCCGAAAGATTAACGGCGATGCGCACAGGTGGCAAGCCAGCTAACTGCCAGGCTCGATTCTGAGCGCAAGCAGTTTCTAGTACCCACTCACCTATAGAGTCAATCAGGCCAGTTTGTTCTGCAAGTGGAATGAATTGATTTGGCGGCAGCAACCCTAGATCGGGATGCTGCCAGCGAATGAGAGCTTCCATGCCGATAATCTGACCAGTCTTCAGGTCCACTTGTGGCTGGTAGTGCAACACCAACTCATCCCGGTTTAATGCCTTATAGAGACTGTTAGCTAACACCAGGTGCTCAAGCGCTTCAATATTCATGCTAGATGCGTACAATTGGAAGTTGTTTTTGCCTTTCTGCTTGGCACGGTACATAGCAGTATCTGCATTCTTGAGCAAAGTTTCAGCATCTTCACCGTCATAGGGGGCTAAAGCAACTCCGATACTAGTCGTGAGGTGAAGTTCGTGATCTTTAAGCTGAAAAGGAGTTTTGAGGATAGCCAGAATCTTCTTGGCAATCTTGGTAGCGTCCTGTACACAAGTGATTTGGGGTAGCAGCAGCGTGAATTCATCCCCTCCCCAGCGAGCGATTGTGTCACCTGCTCGCAGGCAACTCTTTAGTCGTTGAGCAGCACTTTGCAATAATTCATCGCCGACAGCATGTCCCAGCGTATCGTTGATTGTCTTGAAGCGATCTAAGTCTAGAAATACTACAGCCAGCATTTCACCACGCCGATGTGCATGAGCCAAGGCCAAGGAAAGCCGATCATCAAACAGTATGCGATTAGGTAGACCGGTTAAGGAGTCATGAGATGCTTGATGCCGGAGCATGTCCTCTACACGCCTTTGCATCACCGCCATATATATGTTATCCCCCAAGGCTTGGGCCAGCTTGACTTCATCCTGCCTCCAAGCCTGGGCTTGACCTTTTTTAATTTCGCGCCATGCTTCAAAGGACTCACGCGGGCGAATGTTACGTTCATCAGTGTTAAAACGTCCGGCCCACCAATTTTCAGTTTCAATCTCATTCCGGAAGATGCTAAGGCATCCCACACATTGATGACGATACTGCAAGGGCACAATCAGAATTGAACGAATTGCAGTGGGCTTAAAAGCAGGAACTAAAAACTTGTTCTGAGGTGCTTGATAGATATCATTAACAATACAAAGACATTGAACATTATCTTGGTTGTCAAAGTGGTCATTGGCTTGAGAATGCATTGACTCTTCTTTGAATACACCCTGTTCTCCAGATAGACTTGAGCCAAACGGTTGGGCGGCAACTTTCCAAGCTTTATCTCCTACTTCACGCCACTCGTTAGACTTTTGAGAGACATCCTTTGGAAAACCGATTATTAGACTTGTCCGAAATATTATCTCGGGGTCAAAAACATGGTAGAAAGGAAT
>CAXUIG010000085.1:0-7627 GCA_964250845.1 uncultured bacterium
GTCGCCTTTCCCCAACGGCTGTTCTCAAAGTGTTACCTGCTTTTGATCCATGCCTCATATCCTAATGCACTCCCTAGTGGCAGAACTAATATCATCGCCCTATGTCCTCACCTCGCTGGCGGCAAATCTTGTATTCTTTGGGGCTGGAATTTTGGCTACCCCTACCCCTGCTGGGATTTGCATTTTGGTTTGGAGGTGGTATGGTAACAGACCAGCTATTGAGTCGCCCCTCCGGCATAGCAGCACAGCTAAAAGCTAATACACAACTGGAAGTGCATCTTTCGGTCACTGTGCTAATCATCAAAGCTGAAATCGAAAAAAGTCAGGGGTTTACCAAAGTCGAGGTTAAGACTACGGACTCAGTCCTCAAAAAATTGGAATTCCAGTTCCCATTCACAAAAGTCACTTTAGTGGAAGCCATGATTGCTCAAGAGCTAGGACTATCTCCTGAAAATATCAGGAAGCTAGTGCGCTATCAGATCAAAGAATAGTTTTCATTAACTTTGGATGAAGCAATTATGAGAAAATTTTCACCTTCAAAGTAGAACCGATCAGCCTGAGTAATCTCCACCAGACCCATACTTACTCGCATCAATCCAGCGATCGCAATAGTATTGTGGTACTGGGGGCAAATTTTTCACCCACGGTTGCAGTGCCTGACCCAACCTAAATAGAGCCGAGTAAGATCCCAGGTTAAAGTAATGCACCATCCAATCTAGCAAACTCCCCAATCCCACTTGTGGAATTACCTTAGCGACTAATACTGGATCTGCCAGTGCGGTTTTAAGCAGTGTTAGCGTCAGAGCGGGAAACTGCACCACATCTTGTAAAAATGGCTTGAGTACTGGATCACCCAACTGGCTCATTTCCAAAAACACTACCGAGAGCAGTTGGTTAATTTGATCCGGGGCAACCTTTTGCTCAACACCAGCGCTCATCGCCCGTTGAAACAGCCAGGTAACACTCAGATTCGGCTGATATGGCTGTAGCAGTGCCAAAGCCTGTGAAGAAAGTTGGTCAGTTTGTAGCGCCGCGTGAATCCCATCTGTTAAACGCTTGAGGTGACGCACCATAGCGCCAAAGCCACCAAAACTTACAGGAGATTGACTGCCACTGCTATCTCCAACCGGGAGAATGCGGCTCCAAGGCGATCGCACCGAGTGCCGATACGAGGGAAAGAACCCAAACACTGCCCGTTGCAGTTGCAATTGAGCTAGTTCCACGCCCTGATATTTAGGCATCAGGCGCAGGTAGTCCTCAAATAGATCCTCCAAACTTAGGCGCTCTGGAGCGGCATCCATGTAGGTAAACAAGTAGGTGGTTCTGCCGTCTCGTGCTGGAAAGGCTTCCCAAAAGTACTGGCACTGATGTTGCAAAGGTGTAAATGATACCAATAAATCGCCCGAATCATTTTTCGGGAATCCTTGGGCACAACTTCCCACCACCAGGCAAACGCCATCCGGTTTTTGTCCCTGCCGCGCTTGCTGAGTTATGGGAGAAAAATGCCCCATCACGTCGAGCAACAATCGCGTTTTGAAACCATTGGAGGCTTCCACCATCACGCCATTCGGGTGAACAACTGCCCCTTCAAATGGCGCGTTTTCAAATAAACTCCCGCCAGCGGCAAGAAATCGCCGCTTTAAAGTTTCCAGTAGAAAAACTGGGTCTACACCGATGTTGAGTATGTCCCGCACCCAGATTTCTGTCCCATCCAAAAAGCTAATGCGAGCTGGGTTGTACTGAGTAGCGATCGCTTGCTCTAGTTCAGCAGTACTAAGCAAATTCAATTCCAAAAAAACTTCTAGCTCTTGGCGGGAAATATTCCACTCTTGCTCTCTGCCGCGCAGAATGCCCCGCTCAATCAATGCCACCCGCCACCCCATCTGGGCTAAGGCACAGCCGATTAAAATTCCCAGTGTGCCACCTGAAACTACAACATCCCAGTCCACTGAGGCTAGATGCACCTGGCTATATTTTACTACCTGCGGGATCGGTGCGGTATTTTTTCTCAGTGAAGCCAAGATGCGATCGGCGCGTCGCAATCCACCCAGGACATCTCCAGGAAGCTTTTCGAGAATTTCTTCTGTCAATGTCATTGTTGTGCCAAGACGCTAGCAGCTTTAACAATGCTACCATAAAAATTGACCGAATCTGTCGGCATCATGCTATTAAAGGGGCGGTGGCTCTGCCGCTGCAGGCTTTCAATCCCTCAGTGTTTATGCAGATTAAACTATATTCAGCTGAAATGTTTATGGATATAACTATTCTCTACTGGGTGTTGGTTGCCGTCATGGTGGTGGGCGCAATTGGGGCTTTCGTTCCGGGCATTCCCGGAGCAATTTTAATCTTGACTGCCGTAGTGGTTTGGGGAGCGGTTCAAGGTTTTAGTGGTGTGGCTTTGGCACTGGGAATCGCGGTTCTGGTTTTGCTGCTCAATTTTGGGATTGAGTTTTCAGCCAGCTATTGGGGGGCGAAACAGGTAGGAGCAAGCAAGTGGGGACAGATTGGTTCTATAGTTGGCTTGCTGGCTGGCGTTTTTGGACTGTTACCTGCCCTGCCTGTTGGCGGACCCCTGCTAGGTCTTCTGTTGGGACCGCTAGTTGGAGCAATTATAGGAGAGTTTCTCTATCGGCGGGAATTAGAGCTAGGTTTGAGAACTAAGTTATCACTGCAAGCAGGTGCCGGGATTGTAGTGGGTTCATTCGTTGGGAAACTGATGCAAGGGTTGCTGGCGATCGCAGTGGTTGCCGTCTTTATAATTACCACATGGCCGATGATGTCAGGTGTCTAGATCCGCCAGCTAATCACGCCGCAAAATTAATCCCAATGTTAGAGGTAGGGAGCTATCTAAGAAAGCTAGTGTTTTCAGTGGGGCAGTTCAACGGTCGAAGTCGTGGTAAGTGCGATGAAAACACTATTGACGGTTTTTAGCAAAGAACGGAGCGAACTTCAGACAGAGATTGATCAGGCGACCAGCCTGGAACAGGTAGTTAAGCTGGTTCACAACCGACTCGATAATCTTAAGACGATGTACATCGGGGATCTGAGCGTGGCTCAAGCACGTCTGGCTCTCTTTTTCCTGGACACGCTGCGGCAGTCCGTAGCTACCCTCACTGCTGCCAACCCGACGAAAGATGCCCGCCCAGATCCTGAGCAAATCCTTGGCCAGGCCACGCGGTTTTCTCCTAAGAGCTTAATACTGAAACTGCTACAGGTACTCATCTGCGCAGGCATCTTAGTTTCGTTGTTTTCATTGACGAACTCTGACCCACTTGCGTGGATGGCCATCTTGCTGATGTCTCTGCTTATAGGACTGGAAGTTGCGACACAACTCGACGACTTCCACGAAAACAATCCCGGCTCTGTTCAGGCGATGGCAGCGCCCCAACTGATAGGGCGAGTCGATAGCAAAGTCCTTCTAGACAACCTTGCCGATGCTCTGAACACCATTGACCGTGCAGTCGCCCAGACTGAAGAAGTTCAAAAACCTCTCAGTACCAATGGAATAGAAGAGATGGCAGAACTGTTGAATTTTCTTCAGATGCTGATGGGCGCGTCATCGCTTGAGAATCCCGAGATGACGCTTGAGCTGAGCAAACTTCTTCCACAGATTTTGATGGAGCAGGGAATTCGATCCCAGAGTTTTTCAATTAGGTCTAGTGACGAGGATAGTTCTCGTGAGTATTTTGACTTTGAGCCTCCCATCGACCCATCTGCCAAGGACTACGTGACCGTAACTCCCGCCTTGTTGAAGGGGGAACAGGTGCTCCGACGAGGTCGGGTAATTGAGCCAGGGAAAGTATCACCATGCAAGTTATAGAAACAATCGGGTTTGATCTGGGGCACGGTGAGACAGCGGTGGCTAAGGCGAATGTGAATAGCATCGAGCCGCCGGACATGCTTGAGATTAATAACAAGAAGATCCAAGTTACGGCTATTGGCACTCATCCCCACCTCGGCACTCTTGTCGGCGAACAAGCTTTAATCCAGCCCGGCGTTACCAGGCTCGAAATCTCTTTTAAGCAAAAACCAAACAACGATCCAAATTACAGGCAGAAAATCCGCAGTTTCGTTGAAACCTACTACCGCCTCTTAAAAGAAAGCAAACAGATTAAAGGTGGGGAAGCTAGCTACTTTTACGTCGGATGTCCCTCAGGATGGTCAGTTAGAGACCGGGACGAATACCAAATCCTACTTAAGGAAGCTTCTATTCCGTTATTAAGTGTCGTACCGGAGTCGCGGGCTGCTTTCATGCAAGCCAAGGAAGGCGGTAAGCTCGACTATTACGAACTCAAATCATCGGTGCTGATCATCGACATTGGCTCTTCGACCACGGATTTTACCCTCGTCAAGAGCTTGTCCGAGATCCCGATGGATTTCGGGAATAACGCCCTAGGAGCAGCCCTGATCGACAAGGCCATTTTTGCCCGGACTCTTGCCAGCCACGGGCAGAAAGCGCTACTCGAAAAAGTGTTTGAGCAACATCCGCACCACTTGTCACGCTGTGAACTCCAATGCCGCAAGGTTAAGGAAGAATACTTTTCTAATGAAAACCTATACAGCGAGCCGGAAACATGGGCGCGCGGCTTCGAGTGTGTTAACGGACAGATTTACTTTGCCCCCAAAGTCAACCTCCTGACGATGGAGGAGATATTGAACCAGCCCCTGCCTGAACTGGAGCACAAAAGTTGGATTGGGTCCTTTCGGGAGGCGGTGAGTGAGGCGAAGGAAAAGCTCAACCACCTAGGCATTGTCCCCAAAGTTCTGCTGATGACCGGCGGCGCATCTCGCATGAAGTTCACTCGTCAGATTTGCGAGGAAATATTCCCCGAACCCGAATCCCAGGTTCGCCCCGATCCGGAACCTGAGCGATGCATTGCCTTGGGTCTAGCGCGTGTAGGACGGTGGGATCTGCGTGCTGCTGCTTTTAAAGAAGAGGTCAACCAATTAAGTGACTCGCTTGAGCTAAAAGATCTGATCGAGCAACATATACCTGAGCTAATCAAAATGTTGACCAAGCCGGTGTCGGATGGTCTGATTGAAAACGCCGTCAAACCTGGTTTAAAAGACTGGCAAAATAACCGACTACGGACTTTGGCGGATCTTCAAAGCTCGATTGAGATGCAGGCGTTGCAGTGGCTTAAAAGCAATCAGGCTCAGCAGACGATCAAGACTATATGCGTCAAGTGGTTTAACAGCAAGATCCAACCCGACTTGGCCGTAGAAACAGACCCCATTTGTCAACGGTTCCAGATACCTACAAGCAGCTTAAGGTTTGAGTATGGTATCGATCCTAGCTTGGTAAACCTGGATCTGTCCATTGGAGACGCTATTCTTGCCGACACAGTGATGTTTATAGTCAATCTGGTGATTGGTGGGGGCACTATCGGGAGCATCATCACTCTGCTACTAACGGGGCACTTGATCTGGCCGATCGCACTGGTCTATGGCGCAGTGTTTCTTGCCTCAGGAGTGGAGCTAACCAAGGAGGGGATCAAAGAGGCGATCAAAAAACAGGTGGATATTCCCAGTTGGAGTCGTTTTATTGTGTTGGGGGACAGCAAGATCAACAGGGTGTGCGAGGAAATGAGTTCCGAGTTAGAGTCGGGTCTGAGAAAACAACTGACACAGAAGCGAGAGACTTTTGATGAACTGATTGGGCAAGTTAGGCAAGAGCTGAAAAAAAACCTCTACGCCAAGGCCCAAGAGGCAATAATCCTGATCCAATAGATCGAGAGTAATGTGATTAGTTAAATACGTAGCAAAGAATGGGTTTTGTCGCAAAAAAGCCTATAACGGCAGTACCATCGCAGATGCAGCTTTCCTGATTTGGGCTCAGGATGTGACACCATCTGTTTGAGTTTTTGCGACACAACCAAAGGTTCCGGCTTGTAGAGTTACTAAGGTAACTTCTCCTTGTGCATTTCTATATCGAACTCAGGTTAATTATGATTCGTTTTTAAGGTGAGCGGGTAACTTTGCCAAATCTGGTAGCATTACCAACTCGGCTTCGGCTTCCTTGTCTTTGAGCGACAGTGGCAACAACAGGGGTTTGGGTTCCCCTTCTAGCAAACAACTTGCCACAGGCAGTGTTTTCTCCAAGTCGTCCAAGGGTCGCGCAATCACCGCGATCGCGTTCAGTTCCCCAATGCGGGAGGCTTCCTGCATCCCTACCTCTATTGCCACCACCACATCGGCAACGGCACCCCGGATAATGGCTGTACACAAACCCGCTCCAATCTTTTCATAGGCCGCCAGCTCAACCTCAGCCGCCTTAAGCATAGCGTCAGCAGCCCCGACCATTGTCGGAAAACCTCGTGTTTCGATTAGACCAATAGCTTGGTTACTCACACGAGAGTGACGATTCGCCTGGGCTAGCTCGTAGAAGCGACTGCCAAGTGGCAATACCTCTTCAAGATTTGGTAGCGGTCGCGCAATCACCAATGTGGAAACTGGTTGCCCAAACTCTTCGGCGGTTTGCGCACCTATTTCCACTGCCAACCTAATATCAGCAATCCTGCCTCGTACAATAGCGGTACAGTTACCACTACCAATTTTTTCAAACCCGATCAGAGTCACCCCAGCTGATTTGAGCATTTTGTCAGCGATGTGAATGATCACGGGAAAGCTGAGGGTCGAGACTAAACCCACGGCACTTTCTCTAATCTCGTCTCGCTGACTTGACTGCTCAGGGGTGACAAATCCTGGCTTGGCTGTCTCCATCTTAGACCTCTACTAGAACACACCGGATTACTGACCTAAGTCTGATCAGAGGGAGACTGATCATCTTGTAGTGGGCGGCTCAAAGATTGACGGTGGGGAAACATGGTTGACAGCATTCGATTCAGATGGTCTTGTCCATAGACTTTGATACCAGCAGTTTCAGGCGATTCAGGCACGGCTTTGGTTGGTTCGGAGTTGGTTTGAGGGTTATTTGAGCTTTCTTTTGGCATTGCCTTGGAATTCGCTGCCGCTATTTCAAAACTCTTACCGCTCACCGTCGCCGCAGTTGGAGTGGGGGCGATATCATCGGCTACTGCCGCGATCGCCCCCGATTCGGACGCTGCGACGACAACGTCGTCGTCTTGACGACTCTCGTCTCCAATCAGTGAACCCGCTGCTACCACTTGCCCCGGCTCAATCGAACGATTCAGAATCGTTGTCATTGCACCAATACAAGCATTTGCCCCAATCTTGCCTTTGCCAACTACCAAAACACCAGCCCCCAGATTTGCTCCTGCCTCCACTTCCAGGATACCTTCATGAGCATGAAGAATTGTCCCCATGCCAATACAAACTCCTGCACCGATGATTACTCTGCTGTTTGGACTCGCTTGAATCAGAACCCCTGGTGCGATCGCCACGCTCGGATCAATCTTCACCTCACCACTGATGTAGGAATCAAAGTTGTTGCTGGGGTGCAGTGGTCTCATATACATTGAAGTTTGAACTTCTGGGCCCGGAGAAGATGTGACTAGGCTGTTTGGGGTCATTACCCATAAGTCCAACGAAACTAAAAGGGTTTTTACTTGCTAAGGGCTGGCTCATTGGGTCGTTGAATAATCGTTTCCAACACCCGTCGCTTCCCTTTGGGGTCAATGCCAATTAGGCGCACATATTCCCCTTC
>CAXUIG010000085.1:7727-10200 GCA_964250845.1 uncultured bacterium
AATACCCGCCGCTTCGCCTTGGGGTCGATGCCAATCAGGCGCACATATTCCCCTTCATGGTTCGCTACACAATCTTCCAAAGCGGAGATCGCTTCCGACTCATTTTTGGTTGGAATTGGGCTACAACTTTGCCACGAACCTGTGCGGAACCTACGCTCGTCCACATGCTCTGTGCCAATGTTGTATCCTTGGGCCAATAGTTGCCGTAGCTGAGCCACCGTTTCTGAGCTGAGTTTAGAACTCGAACCCGAACTTGTAAACTTGCTATCTGACTGGGAAGCAATAGCCTTCTTCAACTGGGAACCTGAAGTCGGCTTCATTGGCTGGGAAACATTGGCACCCGGTCGCTGGATAATTGTTTCCAACACCCGCCGCTTCGCCTTCGGGTCGATGCCAATCAGGCGCACATATTCCCCTTGATGGTTTGCTACACAATCCTCAAGGGCGGAGATCGCCTCTGATTCATTTTTAGTTGGAATCGGGCTACAACTTTGCCACGAGCCAGTGCGGAACCTACGCTCATCCACATGCTCTGTGCCAATATTGTACCCTTGGGCCAATAGTTGCCGCAGTTGCTCCACCGTTTCTGAACTCAAGCTTGTATTTGTCATACCACCCTTTGAGCCATTAGCCCCATTCGAACTATGAGATTGAACTAGCTCATTCCGGATCGGTGCAATACAGGCTACATCCCCGGCACATTGATAACCGGCTCGCAAGGCATCATTGATACCTACCACATGCTGAGCAAATTCCCTATCCTCTTTTTGCACATCGGGCAAGCGGTATGCTTGCTGCTGGTTAGTAATGACCGCCCCCGAAGGCACATACTTACCTGCAGGAATCTCTACATCCTGAACCAACGCATGCATCATTACGATGCAACCCTTACCCACCCTGGCGTTAAACACAGTGGAGCGAAAGCCAATGAAGCATTCATCCCCAATATAAGCTGGGCCATGAATCAACGCCATGTGGGTAATCGAAGCGTTCTTCCCAATCCACACGGAGTATTGCTTTTGGTCATCCCCAATTACCCGGCCTTGTTCTAACCCATGAATTACCACACCATCTTGAAGATTGGTGCCTTCGCCAATATAAAAAGGTCTTCCTTCATCGGCCCTGATCGAAGTCCCTGGGGACACCATCACATTCGCCCCAATCTCCACCTCCCCAATAATGTTGGAAAACGAGTGGATAAAGGCAGTTTCATGGATTTTTGGCTCAGCCAAATTTCTTGACCAAGGGGTTGGGGGGGCCGCGAGGCCGCTGCGGACTACCATCGTAAAATTCCTCCTAACTTTATCTTTTAGCTTTCAGCGCGCTTCAGCAAACTTTTTACTTTAAACTTTAGACTTTTAGAGTCTCTTGTTTTATTCCATAGTTTTTTTACTGAGAGCTGACCGCTGAGAGCTGACCGCTATCTAACGATTTTGGTCTCTCTTACTGTAAACCAGGCGATCTTCAACCCGAACACTGTCAATTATCGCCACCACCACTGCATCGAGTGGACGAGCTTCATTGCCAGGAACTTGACGAGCAGCACTCCCACAACTTACGAGTACCCACTCATCCACTCCTGCACCTACATTATCAGCTGCTACCTCATATTTTGACAGCAGACGTCCCTCTTCATCTACAAATTGCAACAGCAGTAGTTTAGCTCCTCTGAGACTCGGCTCCTTTTGACTACTAACAACTGTGCCGCGAACTTTGGCAATTTGCATTACATATTATGGGCGGTTTCCGTAGGGGCGAATGGCATTAACATCCTCCCGGAACTGCTGCACCGCCTCGGTGTAACGAATCGGCAGAACGTACTCCAGGTTCTCGTGAGGACGAGCAATGATGTGGGTAGATAAGACCTGCCCTCCGTTCACTCGCTTCACCGAATCAATCCCCGCCGCTACCGATGCTTGCACTTCGGAGACATCCCCTCGAACAATGACCGCTACGCGACCGCTGCCAATTTTTTCATAGCCCACTAGAGTGACGCGGGCGGCTTTAACCATCGCATCTGCTGCTTCCACTACCGCCGGAAAGCCTAGCGTTTCTACCATTCCGACTGCAATTGACATCGGTTCTGCTCCTTAATAATGAACACAAGTGAAGAATCTCTGGAAAACTTAGGCCAATTAATTGGTTCTACCCAGTTACATTCGAAACTGTTCAACGGCTTCGGTGTAACGAATCGGCAGAACGTATTCAATGTTCTCGTGAGGACGAGCAATGATGTGAGTCGATAAGACTTCACCGCCATTTACCCTTTTAGCCGCGTCAACCCCAGCCGCTACCGAGGCTTGAACCTCAGATACATCTCCCCGAACAATCACACTCACGCGAGCGCTGCCGATTTGTTCGTACCCCACCAGGGTAACGCGCGCGGCTTTAATCATCGCATCAGCTGCTTCCACCACTGCCGGAAAGCCTAGCGTTTCTACCATTCCGACTGCAATTGGCATCTAAAATAACT
>CAXUIG010000085.1:10300-23913 GCA_964250845.1 uncultured bacterium
GCCGGAAAGCCTAGCGTTTCTACCATTCCGACTGCAATTGGCATCTAAAATAACTCCTCTAGGATGAGTGCACTACCTAGTCAAATCAATCTTTAATGGAAAAATTTGACGGCAAGGCTCATTCTTAAGCTACAAAAGCATTGCCAAATTCAGCATATGACAGCTTTGCTCTTTTGACAATATAATCTACTAGTATATTATCTAATATTTTACATTAATAAAACTTAACAATACTTGATTACAGAGATGTACTCAACCGAGGTTGACCAGTTTCTCGAGCAGTTACATGTGGAATAGATTTTTTTGATAACTTTTGTTTTATAATTTTTTTATAAGTTTGAGATCAGACAGATTGATAGCGACAGGAATCCTATGTAGGTAGAGAGGACAAAAGACTCCTCACATTGCTGCCCCTGGTTCCTAAAAGCTGCCATTGAAACAAATGAGCCTAGACTAGATGAGTATAACATTTTCTTACATGTTTTTATAGGAGTGTTTAAAGTTTATTTTAGAAAGGTTGAGCACCAGATTGTGATGGCGATTAATTTTTGTTTTTGCTTTCAATTGTTAGGGTTTATAGAGGTTGTAAAATGGATAGAGGTAATTTACCAGATTTTTTATTGGGAATAAGAAGCAAAGTAGTAGTTTGATGAAATCATTTTAGCTGGGTGGCAAAAGGCTTAATTTAATGCTGATTTTCCAAGGGATTGAACCGAGTCAGTTTTTCTTCCTAACAAGTTGGTGGGTGCCTTTTTATGGCTTAATAGGCGCGATTTTGTCACTACCCTGGGCGACTGGAATAATCCGCCGTACAGGTCCGCGACCGGCGGCATACTTGAATTTTCTCATGACTGTTGTGGCTTTTGTCCATAGCTTGATTGTTTTAAAAGACATCTGGAACCAGGAACCCCAAAGTTTTCTGATTACTTGGCTAAAAGTTGCAGATTTGGACTTATCCTTTGCCTTGGAAGTGTCGCCAGTAAGCGTCGGCGCAACGGTTTTGATTACTGGGTTAAGTCTACTGGCTCAAATTTACGCCCTAGGGTATATGGAAAAGGACTGGGCTTTGGCCCGCTTCTTTGCCCTGATGGGATTTTTTGAAGCGGCGCTGAGTGGTTTAGCCCTAAGTGACTCGTTGTTTCTGAGCTATGCTCTGTTGGAGATGCTGACGCTTTCCACTTACTTGCTGGTGGGGTTCTGGTATGCTCAGCCGCTGGTGGTAACAGCAGCCCGCGATGCGTTTTTAACCAAGCGGGTAGGAGACCTGCTGCTGCTGATGGGGGTGGTGACACTTTCGACTTTGGCAGGCAGTTTGAACTTTTCCGATCTGAACCAGTGGGCGCAGACGGCTAACTTAGATCCGATGACATCGGCTTTGTTAGGATTGGCATTGATTGCAGGACCAGCTGGCAAATGTGCTCAATTTCCGCTTCATCTTTGGCTAGATGAGGCGATGGAAGGACCTAACCCAGCCTCTGTGCTGCGGAACTCAATGGTGGTAGCTGGCGGCGCTTATGTGCTGTTTAAGCTTCAGCCAGTGTTGGCGCTGTCGCCAGTGGCTTTAACTACTTTAGTGGTGTTGGGGACGATAACAGCAGTCGGTGCAAGTCTGGTGTCGCTGGCGCAAATTGACATCAAGCGAGCGCTATCTCATTCAACCAGTGCTTACATGGGGTTAGTTTTTATCGCCCTAGGTCAGCAGCAAGGCGGTGTAGCCCTAGTGTTGTTGTTTACTCATGCGATCGCTAAAGCACTTTTATTCATGAGCGCTGGCTCCGTCATTTTCACCACCAGCACCCAAGACTTAACAGAAATGGGCGGTCTCTGGTCGCGGATGCCGGCAACGACTACTGCATACGTGGTGGGTGCAGCTGGAATGGTAGCACTGTTGCCACTGGGAAGTTTTTGGACAAAGCTGCAATGGGCTAACGGCTTTTGGAATGGTTTATCCTGGGTGCTTGTGGTCTTGCTACTGGTAAATGGCTTAACCACCTTGAATCTTACCCGCGTGTTCCGGTTAGTTTTCTGGGGTAAACCTCAGGCAAAGACTCGTCGAGCACCGGAAGTGGCGTGGCCGATGGCCTTGCCGCTCGTGTTTTTGACGGTGGCAACTCTTTTAGTGCCGTTGATGTTAGAGCAGTGGCAACTATTGCCCAGCTGGGAAGCGATTAATTGGTGGGCAGTGTTGCTACTGCTTTCGTCTAGTTGGTTTGGACTAGTAATTGGGTCTACTATCTATCTGCACAAGGCTTGGTCAAGATCAATCCTGCTGCCCTGGAGATTGGTGCAGGACTTGTTGGGCTATAACTTTTACATTGACCGGCTTTACGGGCTGACGGTGGTTGGCGCAGTTGCCCTAATGTCTAAGCTGAGCGCCTGGATTGACCGCTACGTGGTTGATGGGTTAGTGAACATGGTTGGCATTGCCACGATTTTCAGTGGGCAAAGCTTAAAGTACAGCAGTTCCGGTCAGTCCCAGTTGCATATGCTGACAATATTATTGGCAATCAGTCTACTGGGTCTTGTGATTAGCTGGCCATTAGGTATTCTGATTAGCTGGCCATTGTAGACCCCATCTGTTTTAGTAAGGAGCTGATTAGATCAATGCTTAGTGCCTTAATTTGGGTGCCGTTGTTAGGTGCCGCTTTAGTGGGATTTTGGCCCGGATCCATAAGTCCTAGTCGCTCACGGATTGTGGCTTTGGTCGTTGCCGGTGCCGCTTTCTTGTTGACAGTTATACTGGCAAGTCAGTTTAACTCAATTGATGTCAGCCAACAATTCTGTGAGTTCATTCCCTGGATTGACACTTTGGGCTTGAACTATCACCTTGGAGTTGATGGCCTATCTTTGCCTTTGCTGGTTTTGAATGGTTTATTGACCTGCATCGCCATCTACAGCAGTGATACATCGATCCAGCGCCCTCGGTTTTACTATGCTTTGCTACTGCTGTTAACTGCTAGCGTTGCCGGTGCCTTCCTCGCCCAGAATTTGCTGCTGTTTTTCCTGTTTTATGAGCTGGAACTGATTCCACTGTACCTGTTGATTGCTATTTGGGGAGGTCAGCAGCGCGGCTATGCAGCCACGAAGTTTCTAATCTATACCGCTGTTTCTGGCATTTTGATTCTGGCGAGTTTCCTGGGTTTGATTTGGCTAAGTGGTGCTTCTAGCTTTGCTTATGATCCAAGTAAGACTCAAGCACTACCGCTAGCGACGCAAATTTTGCTGCTCTTAGCCCTCCTAGTAGGCTTCGGCATCAAGATTCCTCTGGTTCCCTTCCACACCTGGTTGCCGGATGCCCACGTTGAGGCTTCGACGCCGGTTTCAGTGCTGCTGGCTGGGGTGTTGTTGAAGTTGGGAACTTATGGTCTACTACGGTTTGGCATGGGTTTGTTTCCAGAGGCTTGGACTACCTTGGCTCCATGGTTGGCGACTTGGGCGGTAGTGAGTGTGCTATATGGTTCTTTCACAGCGATCGCCCAAAAAGACATGAAAAAAATGGTGGCCTTTAGCTCGATTGGGCACATGGGTTACGTGCTTCTAGCCGCTGCCGCTGCCACACCTTTAAGCATTTTGGCAACTGTGCTGCAAATGGTTAGCCACGGACTGATATCGGCGCTGCTATTTCTGCTGGTGGGCGTCGTCTACAAGAAGACTGGAAGCCGCGATTTAGACGTCCTCAGCGGTCTGTTCAACCCGGAACGTGGTTTGCCACTTATTGGTAGCCTAATGGTTTTAGGAGTTATGGCTAGCGCCGGTACTCCTGGTATGGTGGGTTTTATTTCCGAATTTTTAGTCTATCGGGGGAGTTTCCCAGTCTTTCCGACTCAAACCCTATGCTCCATGCTTGGTACCGGCTTAACAGCTGTTTACTTCTTAATTCTGATGAACCGCGCCTTTTTTGGTCGCCTGTCTGAACAAGTTATGAACTTGCCGCGAGTCCAATGGGCAGATCGCATACCTGGCGTTATTTTAGCAGTACTGATTGTCCTGTTGGGAATACAGCCCAACTGGTTAGTCCACTGGAGTGAGCCGACGACAACGGCAATGAGCACAATTTTTCCCACGATTGCGCCAACCGCACGAGTGGGAGATGCCCCGCAGCTTAACCCCCAATCCCTAACACCCAACATTCCTTAAGGAGAACCGGCAATGGTAAGCATCACCAGCAAGCCTTCACATCATCCCTTAGCCGCGTATATTGAGCGCCTGGAAACTGGGCAAGCCTTACTGCCCGATTCAGCGTCAAATGTGATGGAAGTGGTCGGCATTCTCAAAAGCTACGGTGTGGTTTTGGATGCCTACTCCCGCAACCTGCTCTACATTTCTGAAAATCAGTTTTTAGTATTTTTCCCGTTCTTTAAGTACTTTAATGGGGAAATCTCCCTAGCTAAATTACTGCGCCACTGGTGGCATGACCGGATTAATTTTGAATATGCCGAGTACTGCATGAAAGCGATGCTTTGGCATGGTGGTGGTGGACTGGATGCCTATTTGGATTCACCGGAATTTAAACAGCAAGCAACAGCAGCTATCCAGGCTAAATTTAGGGGGAATCCAGCCATCCTGGGACTGAGCCAGCTGTTTCCAGAGTTTTTGCCAGAACAAGTGCGCGTTTTATGTTATTATAGTGGTCTGGGTCAATTTTGGCGGGTGATGAGGGATATGTTCCTTAGCCTGTCTGATCGCTATGACCAAGGGGAAATCCAATCCATTCCCCAAGTTGTAGACCACATCAAGGTTGGTCTGGTTGCAGCAGCTCAGTTGCCAATTACCTATGCGGTTAAACTGCGGGGCCAAAAGTACGAAATCATTCCCGCCAGCGCTGGTTTGACGTTCCTTGCAGATACAGCCGTGCCCTATGTGGAAGCAGTTTTCTTCCGGGGAACGCCTTTTCATGGCACTGTCTCCTACAACGCCAAGGCTCATCAAATTTCCCCAGACCAAAGTCGATTCCAATATGGCGCTCTGTATGCTGACCCCTTGCCGATTGGTGGTGCTGGGATTCCACCAACCCTGCTGATGCAAGATATGCGCCACTTCCTCCCGGATTATATGCGTGATTTTTATCGTCGTAACAGCCGTCGGGGAGAAGATGATTTGCGGGTGCAAATTTGCATAAGTTTCCAAAAATCCATGTTCTGTGTAACCACAGCAACAGTTTTGGGGCTGATGCCCTACCCGTTGGATACGCTCAACACAAATGAGCAAAAAGCCAATCGAGTCTATTTGGAGCAGTGGATGGATCGATTGCTGACTTCGCGTTTGCTCCAGGTCAACGCCTAGCCTAACTCGGAGCCACTAATTCACTGGGTTGTTTAATCCTGAAAAGCTTTAAATTCAGCTTCCAACCCAGGTAGTTGTATCGGCTCACGAGACAAAGCTTCCAGCTCATCAGCAAAATCTCGTAGCCGTTGGGCTTTGTCCAAGAGCCTCGCCTTTATCCCCTCAACGCCTGATTCCACGCACTCTGGGCAAACGTCACCATAATCTATACCTTGCTGGCTGTACATAGAAGCTCTCGCCTTCCTCAGGAAGTAAATCCTGCCACATACAACACATTGGTTTTGCCGTCCTCGCTTAGGCTCTTGGTGGAACCGGATTTTCATGCCGCGCTTAAAAAGGGGGAACTAAGAATAACTCAAGACAGAAATCTGCTTAGATCAAAATCCGATTCTTGCTGTTGCTTCCCTCGTTCAGAACTCAGAATCAATATAATTCTCTCGGCATAGTCTACTGCACCGCGCAGTTCATCTTGTAATATTTCAAGTCCACCATTGGCATACTCTTCAAATATTGTAAGACGCTCTTGAGCAGATTTTTCATCATCAGCTAGAATTTTCTGCTCTTGAGTTTCAGAAATAGCAAGCAAATTGATCACAAGTTCACATTTATTGTTGTCAAAATAATCTCGGCGGATTGGATCTAAGTCTTTAGCAAATTCCACTAACGCCACTCGCTTTTTCCGCTTTGCCCCCAATGCTGCTGCAAACAACATTACGTCTACATAGGTTTGAAAAGGTCCAGTTGTATCGTCGGCTGCTTTCAATTCTTTCACCAACTTAGCCTTATCTTTAGCAATTTTGATTCTTTTATCAGCCATTTTCTTGATATCTAGATGAACTAACTGCGAGGCTCCACCTCTATAATCTCGGTATATTCAAATTCATTCGAGCTTTGCCTCACTAAAGGATAGCGATCGCCACCTAACTCAATTGAATCTTCTTCACAGTTTGACTTAGGAGAGTTGTAGGAAAGAACGTATTCTCTGCCAATATGAGCCGCCATTTCTTGCGCTACTTCACCCCTCCACTGCGTCTTAGTGACTAAAACCACTAGTTGATTTGCTAATCTGGGAATTGTCTTAGCAATTTGCCGCCGATAAATTTCATCCAAACTGCCAAAAGGGGAATCCATCACAACGGGTAACGTGCTACTATCTGGTCCCATCAGGGTGTTCTTTTGACTCCACTCACGCACCCTGTCAATAATGCCACCGATAAACGAGAGGCTAAGAATTTGATTTTCGCCGGTGGAAGCTGCAACGGGTGACTCTTGCCCTGCCGTACTCTCAAACAAGGTTAATTCGTATTTCTCGCTGAGATTAGGTACATAGGGAGTGAAGGAAATTTGACTGAATATCTCCTGAACCTGCTTTTCCAGTTGCAAGCGGAACTGTTGATCTAAGCGGCATCTGACTTCAGTTAACCGCTCAATGCCATCCTGAGCTGCGGCAATACGTCGCTGAGCTAGGACTTGCTTATCCTCCTTCATTTTATACTTGACAATTTGCTTAATCTTTGCATCACTCTCAGTTTTGAGGCTCTCAATTCGCTGCTTGGATGCCCCTTTTTCTAAAGTTAATTCCCGAACTTTTTCTTCAGTTTCATCCAATCGCTTTTGTAACTTACTAACATCTTCATCAGGATAAGTTCTCAATTTTATTTTAATATCATCCAGCTCAGTCTCAATCCGGGAAAGTTCGATTCTATATTGATTAATATTAACTTGCTGTCGGTCAATATCCTGCCAAAATTCAGGAGACTCCTTGTCAATTACCTCCACTTGTGCCTCCATGCGGATAGCTGTTTCCTCGACATCTGCTATTCCAGCTTTATCCATCCAGGCTTGCACCAGTTCATGGGCATGGGTGCCCTCTGTCAGTTCGGCTCCACAGATACAACGTGCCCGTTGCAGCAGTTCTGTAACAAATTGCCGCTTAATTCCAGTGGGTAACTCGCCTCGCGATCGCAAGTCATTCACAATTCCTCGGAATTCAGCCGTTGCCTCCGATAGCAAAACTGTATAGCCTCGGGTTGAGATAGCCCGTTTCAGTGTATCCTTAGCTTGTTTTAGTTGTTCTCTGATTGACTCTGACTGGGCTTCAAGTTCGTCCCGTAGGTGTTGCAATTCTTCGGCACCGCTGAGTTCGAGTAAACGATTGCTAATCGCTCTTTTTAACTCGTCTTGGTGTTCTAACTCTTTGTCAATCTCACCTTGACGCAACGATAGCTCCTGACTCTGTTCAACTATTTTTTCCTGTTCTCGTAACAACTTTTTAGTTTCAGTATCTCCAATCGCCGCCAGTTCGTCTTCCAGACTTTTCTTAGCGTTCTTCAAATGTTCAATAGCACGATTTAAAACCTTCAAGCCCAGCAGTTCCTTGGTGGCTTCAGCAATTTCCGACTTCTTGTCATCCCGGACAATCTGCTCAATCCGCTCCCCATCAAAGAAGAAGTATTGATGCAAACTCGCAGGCAAAATTCGCCCAATTATATCATCTGGTAGTTGTTGTGGCAGTAACCAACGACCATCATCTCCTGCTATCTGTAAATACAATTCACTTTTGCCATGCTCAACGCCAGTTTCACCCTTGTAAGCACGACATAGACGCTTAGCCAGGTAGCGTTTGCTGTCATGCTCAAATGCAACTTCTACCCAGCATTCTACTGGTTCTCCTGGTTCGGCTTCGGTAATTGCCCGTTTATTCACCAGTTTGTCAACTGATGCAAAAGCCGCACTGAATTTTTCGTACAATACCCAAGTAAACGCATTTAGCAGGGTAGTTTTCCCTGCTCCATTATTGCCATGAATAATCGTGGTATTACGCTCTCCGCTTGCCAGCATAATCTCTGGTGTTTTGCCATAAAACTGGCGAAAGTTACAGAGTTTGATTGACATCAGCTTCATTGCACAGCTTCCTTCACAATTTTCAGGATGTCATCGTTAATATTGCGGGGATTTTTCATATAGAGCTTATCTTTTTCGGCTTGCAATACTCGCTCAATAATTTGCCGAACTTGGGGTGGAGCGCTCGTAATTGGCTCCTGTACCTGATTCAGATTTGATTCCTGGTTCATCTCGCTGGTTCTCAGGACTATAGTGATAATTTACACAATATTATAGAGCCATTAATCCGTATTTCTCCTGAAGATACAGCAGTTTTTTCCTGGCTGCACCGGCATTATCAGCCAAGTCGGCAAACTCCACGAACCGCCTCAACTCTTTCCGCAGCAGATTGCGCTCTACTTCCCAGGTTTCTCGCTCAAGCTCTGGAGGCATTACGATCATGTCGAATAGGGTGGCGCGTTGCTTGCCGGGGTGAGGGCGCAGAATTCGCCCCCGACGCTGAATGAACTGGCGCGGATTACCGCTACTGGCTAAAATCACAGCTGTCTGAATTGCCGGAATATCCACTCCCTCATCCAAACAGCGAATAGCAACCAAACCCTGCAACTCGCCAGTTTCAAATTTACGCCGCAAGTCTTCCCGCTCTGTCAAGGGTGTCTGGGCGGTATAGGTGTTAACGCGATAGCCTAGCTCAGCCCCCAGCATCCTGACTACAGCCTCCAGCTGACGGCTGTCCTCACTCAGCGCTGTTTCTACCGAGCCATCCCCACAATAGAACAGGGTATGGTAAGTATCCATCCGCCCTACCATTAGCTTTCGCAAAGCCTCTAACTTGTTGGCAGCTGCCCCAATTAACCTGGAGCGCTGCATTAACAAGGGCGTCAGGGCAACACTCTCTTCGATATTCTCCCCATCCATTAGCGCCCACCCGATTTTTCGGGTTAAGTTGGCGTATACACGACTCTCTGATTCTGTTAAGTCCACCAGAATAGGGTAGTAAAGATAACGCACCAGAGCCCCGTGTCGAATCGCATCTGCCAGAGTTAGTTCTGGCGCCAAGACGGGACCAAAGTAATCAAATAGGGATTTAGTTCCACTATCATCGAAGTATCGTTCTGGCGTTGCTGACAAGGCGAGGCGCAGCCCGACTCCGCGAGGCAAACTCTGCTCCAATCGTGGTGCACCCAAGTTATGCGCTTCGTCTCCCACAATCAGGGTTTTGTCGGGGAAATACCGCAGCTGAGACTGCAACCCTTCTGCCATCAGGGTGGAATTTGTGGTGATGACGGTGAGAAAGGACTGGTTGCCAGAGCTGACGTTGTACAGCCCGGTTGAGAGTTGGCTCTGCCAGATGTGTACACTCTCAAAGGCTAAGATTGGCTCTAAGCCAAATTTCTGGCATTCTCGCGCCCACTGGGTGACTAGATGCCGATAGGGACACACCACCAGCAAAACCTGCAAGCCGATTTTTTGGTAAAGTTCAGTTGCGATCGCCAGTGCCGTGATCGTCTTGCCACTGCCGGTAGCCATTTTCAGCGTGCCTCTACCTTTGTTGGCAAACCAGCTAGCGACTGCTTGTTGCTGATACTCTCGCAGGTAGATGGATGGCGGCATCCTTGGAGATCCCATTAGCAGCTGATTCACTCTAGAACCCGCCAGACAGCACTACCATAGCCGTGAACTTGGTAGTGGTACGCCAATAACGCGGTTCGGTAAAGCCTCCCGCGTTATTAGCTCAGGAGAGCGGGACGGGGATTGCCGCTGACCCATAAATATCTGATACCCTAATTATACTTTAATACTAAGTACCCCCAATGTGTGAATAAACAGGAGTTAAGAGTCAGGAGTCATAATGGAGAAGAAGCTTCAGGCTAGTCATCGCTCATAGTCCCGCCAGACACCGATGAGGGCACCCTGCACTTGGACTTGAATAGCCGGAACTTCAATCGGGTTGTACTTGGGATTAGCAGGCTTGAGCGTGACGCGATCGCCCAGTCTGTAGAAGCGCTTCAACGTGGTGCCGTGTCCGTCCACTCGTGCTGCTACTATGGTGCCATTTTTTAACTGATCTGGTTCTGGCACCGGGCGCATGATCACTACATCCCCTTCGGCAATCAAGTCTTCAATCATGCTGTCGCCCATCACTCGCAGCGCAAACGTTTGGGCTGGCAACAACCGGCTAGAAAAGTCTAGCTGTTCCACAGTATCGGTGAAAGGTTCGAGCAAACCACCGGCAGCGATCACACCTAAAACCGGCACTCCCGGACGTATCAATCCCACAATCCGAATCGTCCGCGCCTTACCTTCTGTCCATTCAATGTATCCCTTAACGCGCAAATGTTCCAAACGACTTTGAACCGGTGCTGGCGACTTCAAGTTCATCGCCTGCATCATCTGGCGAATTGAAGGAGAATGCTGATACTGCCGAATGTATTCCGCCAGCCAGTTATATAGTTCTTGTTGAGCTTCTGTCAGGGTTTCCATAAAGTTGTAGGGAGGTTGTACATCATTCTATATAGAACATTCGTACTACAAAAATGCCCCCTACAAACACCTTGTTCGGATCAATCTGCTCCTAACAAACTTGCAAGCAAAGCCTTTTGTGCATGCAGCCGGTTTTCTGCCTGATCCCAAACCCGCGACTGGGAGCCTTCTATAACGGCGTCAGTAATTTCTTCGCCGCGATGGGCTGGCAAGCAGTGCAAAACAATTGCGTCTGGGTTAGCTGTGCTCAACAACTGCTGATTTATTTGGTAGGGCTGAAACACCGGAATCCGGGAAGAAGCTAGCGACTCTTGCCCCATACTAGCCCAGACATCAGTGTAAAGCACAGAAGCTCCTTTTGCCGCCATGGACGGGTCATGAGTCACCATCACTTCTGTCTGGGAGCCCGCAATGCCTTCGGCGAGTCGCTTAGCGACTATCGCGCGTGTTTGCTCCAAAATCACGGGGTTAGGCTCGAAATCCGGGGGCGTAGCAATTCTGACGTTCATTCCCACCAACGCACAGCCTAATAGCAGCGAGTGAGCGACATTATTGCCATCGCCCAAATAAGTCAACGTCAACCCAGAGAGTTCGCCAAAGCACTCTTGAATTGTCAATAAATCCGCCAATACCTGACAAGGATGCTCTAAATCACTTAGAGCATTGATCACCGGAATCTTTGCATAGTTGGCAAAGGTTTCCAGTTGCTGCTGCTCAAACGTCCGAATCGCCAAAATATCCAGATACCGATCTAAAACCCTCGCCGTATCAGCCACTGGTTCCCCACGGCTGACTTGGGTAACATCGGGATTGAGATCGATCACCTGCCCGCCCAGCTGGTACATTGCCACAGAAAAACTGACCCGCGTTCGGGTGGAAGCTTTGTAGAATAAAAGCCCCAGAACTTTATTGCACCGTAGATTCAGATGCCCAGATTTCAGTTGCGCTGCTAGTTGCAGGAGTTCTTGAACCTCTTGTGCGCTCAGGTCTGCCAAACTCAATAAATCTCGTCCTTTCAAAGCTGCCATGCTGCTTATCCCTGATCACTGGAGAACAGTGAGTTGGCCATTTCTTGAAGAACGCGGCAACTCGCACGATTACCCAGATGTGTCTTAAAAATACTGTTTTAAAACCCTACCAGATATTTTCAGATTAGCCCAGCTCATGAACCAGCGATCGCCTAATTTTCAGGTTAGTGCTGGCATCAGCGTTAGGGGGTCACATTGTTTGATTGTACGGTATAGTACTTAAGGGAATTAGAAACCTATCCTTAGACATAAACCGATTTAGGCATCCTAGGAGGAAGGATCATTTGACCCAAAAACACAACGGTTTGTCTCAATTCCCTAACGCCGCCTTCGATATAGTCGCACTGGGAGCGTCTTTAGGTGGACTGAAGGCATTAAGCCAGGTTTTGTCTGCCTTACCACCAGACTTTCCGGCTGCGATTGTCATAGTGCAGCACCTCAGCCCCCGGCAACCTAGCTACCTGGCTGAGATCTTAAAGCAGCGCACGCCTCTGAGGGTCAAGCAGGCAGAGGCGGAAGAACTGTTGCAGCCGGGAACGGTTTATATTGCTCCTCCCAACCAGCACCTGCTAGTCAATTTGGATCGTACCCTCTCCCTCTCAGATTCGGCACAAGTGCATTTTGTCCGCCCCGCAGTCAACAATCTGTTCGAGTCGGTGGCGCTCAGTTTCAAACAGCGTGCGATCGCCGTGATCCTCACCGGCAAGGACAGTGATGGTGCCAGGGGAGTGCAGGTAATCAAGCTCATGGGCGGCACGGTGATCGCTCAGGATGCGCCTTCTTCCGAGGCTTTTAGCATGCCCAGCTCCGCCATAGACACCGGGAGCGTAGATTTCGTCCTCCCACTGAACCAGATTTCCTCCACCCTGGTGAGCCTGGTAATGGGACAATTTGCCGCAGGGGTTAAAAATTTTTCGGACAATGCGGCAGGCTTCAGCCTGCCGCATTGTCCGGGAAAAAGGTAGGGCAATAAAAACAATTACTCGGTATCCACCAGAACTGTGACAGCAGCAACAGCGATCAGCATCTCGTCATTTTGATCATTAAGCTCGGCGATCGCCCGACCTTGAACTATCATACCGCCGGACTCAACAGTGAGACTTTTGCGACCAAAGGGCAGCACAGCCAGTACCTCTGCTTGGCGCACTTGCTCCGGGTAAGGTACTCCCACCTTTACCTCGACAATCATTTGATTTGGATCGTTCAAACCAGCTACTTCCCAGACACCGGGCAAGGCATTGTGAGCAATAGCATTGCGTACAGCCCTAGCTGCTGCGACTGTCGGTTCCTGCCCGTGCTGGTCTACTCCCATACCCATCTCAATAATCAAGCGTTTACGAGCCACAGCCACCTCTTTATATTGAACTCAATCAGTAGAGCTTGATACTTTTTACCACGGTAGGCATCGCGACCCATAAAGCCTTTTTTATTTCAGCACAAATAGTTGAATAAATGAGCTGAACTTTACAAAGATATGTATTTTCAAACAGGCAGCGCGACTCAACTACGCCTTGAGGTTTTTAGAGTTACTTCCTGGGAGAGATAGAATGTTTTGGGTTGATCTTGATATTCTGTAATAGTTAGAGAAAAACTTTTAGAGGTTAAACCCATGGGTAATATTATTGCTTGGATAGTTTTGGGTTTGATTGCGGGCGCGATCGCTAAAGCAATTGATCCCCAAGCCCGAGGCGGTGGCATTCTTTCTACCATCCTGCTAGGAATCATCGGCTCTTTCGTCGGTGGCAGCTTGGGTATGTTCTTCAGTACAGGACATGTAGGATTGGCGGCTACTAGTTTGAGCATCCCCGGAATTCTAGTAGCTGTTATTGGTGCAATTGTTGCTGTTTTCATTTGGAACTTTTTTGCCCGCCGCACCGCTTGATCAGCCATCAACCGAGCGGTCATGCAACAGAAAAAGGCGGGGGAGCGCAGAGGGTTTTTGGTCAGTCAGTTTCTAACCCTCTCCCCCTCCCC
>CAXUIG010000086.1:0-23728 GCA_964250845.1 uncultured bacterium
CCCCTCACCCCATCTCCCCTAATTCAACCGTTCGAGCAGGTGCTCGCCAACTCGCAGAGCATTAGCAATAATAGTCAAGGCAGGACTTACCGCAGAGCTAGACGGAAAGAAACTGGCATCCACAACATAGAGATTGTCTAAATCATGGGTGCGGCAATTGATGTCAAGAACGGATGTGGTTGGGTCTTCTCCAAAGCGACAAGTGCCAGACTGATTAGCTACCACTTCCAGAGGCGTCTCGCTACGAGGGTAAATGCCCCGCCCAAACACCGAGTTTTCCACAGCAGTTTGATCGACGACTTTAAGCACATCCATCCAGCGATAGATCAGGCGATCGTGTGCCTCGAGGTTATTGGGGGTGTAATCCAAATACAGCTTGTCACCCAACACACGCACCCGATTATTGGGCTCGGGTAAATCTTCAGTCTGCAACCACCAACCAATTGAATGCGACGCCAGTTGTCGCAACCCAAATCCCGGCACCAATGTCGCTAACAGAGACAGAAAGGGCGGTGCTTCTTTGATAATCATATCCTGGAGAATATTACCCGTATTCTGGATATGACCCATCGGGTAAGGAAACTCTGGTTCTCCCCAGTAAAAATCATGGACGCAAATCGTCTTTTGAAACACGGTAGGGTTGAGCGGGGGACTCAGTTGCACCATTGCCGTCATCAATTGTTTCATGAAGTTGCGCCCCACCAAGTCAGAACTGTTGGCAAGTCCATTCGGGTGCAATTCATTGGCAGAGCGCAGTAGCAGTGCCGCCGAGTTCACGGCACCACAAGAGAGCACCACAATATCGCCAAAAAATAGATACGATTGTCCGCCAATTTCCGCCTCCACGGTTTTGACTTCTTTCCCGGAGGGGCTGGTGTGCAAACACACGACTTTGGCTTCAGTTTTGATGGTGACGTGAGGGAATTTCAAGGCAGGGATAATTCCCTCCACCTCGGCATCAGCTTTAGCGTCAATTTTGCAAGGAAATCCATCACAGGTTTTACAGCGGGTGCAACTATTCTTAGTTGTCTTAGTTGGATCGTCCTCACTCAGCTTCAGCCCCAAAGGCAAATAAAAAGGATGCAGCCCCTGCTTGGAGATGCGATCGCAAACTGACTGCATCCGGGCTTCGTGGCTCACCGGAGGATAGGGATAAGCTTCGCTCCTTTGAGGCTCAGTCGGGTCGTCTCCCTGTTTGCCATGAACATCGTAGAGCTTCTCAGCTTCAGTATAGTAGGGTTCAAAGTCGGGGTATTTGAGCGGCCACTCCGGGGAGATGCCGTCCTGGTGTTTGACATGTTCAAAATCCCGTTCCCGCATCCGTAGCAGAGCCGCACCATAGAGCTTAGTGTTGCCGCCCACCCAGTAGTTAGTTTGGGGACGAAACGGCTCCCCATTACTATCGTACCACTGTTCGTGAGCGCGATATCGCTCTTTTCTAAACACCTCGGTGGCATTCGAGTTTTCATCTTCTTTCGGCAAAAAGTTGCCCCGCTCCAGGATCAGAATCTTCTTACCTGTAGGTGCTATTTTTGCGGCTAGTGTGCCCCCACCTGCACCTGTGCCAATGATAATGAGGTCATAGTACTGGTCATCAACAATCATTTTTTGACTCTCCTCTGGGTTACCTCAAAGTTTCACAGCAACGCTAACTTTCTCCTACTGCCAGACATAGATCAGGACAAACAAAATAATCCAGATCACATCAACGAAGTGCCAGAACAGCGAGGTAGCAAAAACGCCGAAGTGACCCGAGTCGTAGTTGCCCGGAATGAAAGAGCGAGCCAAAATAATCGTCTGTAACAGGATGCCGGTCAACACGTGCAGACCGTGGAACCCTGTCAGGAGGTAGAATATCCCACCAAATACTCCTGTGGTGAAGCCAAACGATAGCTCGCTCCATTCAATTGCCTGCCCGAAGAGAAAGTAGCTTCCCATCGCCATCGTCGCCAACAAAAACAGGCGAAATCCAATCAAGTTGTGGCGCCCAAGAGCGCGTTCTGCCAAGTAGATGACGAAGCTACTCGAAACTAGAACCACCGTATTAATCGCCGGTGCCTTGATTTCGAGTCCCGAAACCCCAGGCGGCAGCCACTCCGACGTCGTTAACTTGTAGACGATATAGCCCGCGAAAAAACTGAGGAAAATGAAGCTCTCCGAGAGCAGGAACACGATGAAGCCAAACATACTGTTAGCTTCTTCATCGTGGAGATGCTCAACGTCTGTATGCTCCAAGGGAGGGTGCAACTGCTGTTTGCTGATCGAAGTGTCCATAGTCAAATTCTGGTTGAGTTTTGGCTGTGAGCGTTAGCCGTCAACGGTTCAGACTTGCCGTAGCCGTAGGGTTCTGAAATCACGATGGGAATTTCCTCAAAGTTCTCTACCGGGGGTGGTGAGGAAACCATCCACTCCAGTCCAATTGCCCGCCAGGGATTATCGGGTGCTTTTTTGCCCTCGATCCAGGAACCCACCATGTTGAGAATGAAGGGTAGCGTGGACATCCCCAGCAGGAATCCGCCGATACTGGCAATAACGTTCCAGAATTGATACTCTGGGTCGTAAGAGGAGACTCGACGCAACATTCCTTGCAATCCTAATGGGTGCATGGGCAGAAAGTTGAGGTTGGTGCCGATGAATGTCAAGAAGAAGTGCAACTTGCCTAAGCTTTCGTAGTACATCCGCCCAGTCATCTTCGGGAACCAGTGGTAGATGGCAGCATAAATGCCCATCGTTACCGTGCCGTAGAGGACGTAGTGGAAGTGACCGACCACAAAGTAGGTATTGTTGACGTGAATATCAACCGGAACGGAGGAGAGCATGATCCCGGTGATGCCTGCAAACACAAACATCACCAATCCACCCAGAGCAAACAGCATCGCTGTATTCAGCCGCAGCTTCCCGCCCCAGATCGTAGCAGTCCAGGCAAACACCTTAATCCCAGTCGGGACAGAAACGCACATCGTCGAGAGCATGAAGACAATCCGCATCCAGCCCGATGTCCCACTGGCATACATGTGGTGTACCCAAACCAGACCGCTGACTGCAGTAATGATCAGGGATGAGATTGCGACTACCTTGTAGCCGAACAGGGGTTTGCGAGCATAGACCGGGAAGATTTCCGAAAAAATCCCGAACACGGGCAGTATGATCACGTAAACGGCGGGGTGTGAGTAGAACCAGAAAAAATGCTGGAACAGAACTGGATCGCCTCCCTTGGCAGGGTCAAAAAAGCTGGTGCCAACGCTAAGGTCAAATAGCAGCATCACCGCCCCCGCCGTCAGCACCGGCAGTCCAAATAGTTGGATAATTTGGGCGCTAAATACTGCCCAGACAAACAACGGCATCCGAAACCACGTCATGCCCGGTGCTCGCATCCGCACAATCGTGGTGACAAAGTTGATTGCCCCCATAATCGAAGACACCCCGGATATTGCCACTGCTAGGAGCCAGACGAATTCGCCATTAATCAAGTGACCTGTTGGGTTCTGGAGACTGACTGGAGGGTAAGACCACCAGCCTGCTTGAGCGGGACCCGACGGGAGAAAGAAACTCGCCATCAGCAGAATTCCCGCCACCGGCACCATCCAGAAGGCGGCGGCGTTAAGGCGGGGAAACGCCATATCTCGCGCCCCAATCATCAGTGGTACAAGATAGTTGCCCAGACCAACTAGAGATGGGAATGTCCATCCGAACAGCATGACGGTGCCGTGCATGGTGAACATGGCGTTGTAGACACTGCGGTCAACTAAATCCGATTCTGGGGTCATTAGTTCTCCCCGAATCACCATCGCGAAGATACCCCCAATCAGGAGGAAAATGAACGAAGTGACTAGGTACTGAATCCCAATCACCTTGTGATCAGTGCTAAAGCTGAAGTATGTCCGCCAGGTAGTTGCAACTTCGTGGTGAGGTTTCTCACTCGCAATGCTGATGCTTTGTTGGATATTTGTCATTGACGACTTTCCTTTCAACTGGGATAATTGACCAGAGGAGGCTCAGCAGGTACAACCGTCGGCCAACCAGTTTTGAATACCTGATTTGATTCCTGGGTATACTCAGAATCCGCCTGATTGGTTGCCGGGACTCGCTGTTTGGTTGCTGCCGCCTCAAGCCACTGGTTGTAGTCTTCTAAGGATTTGACCACAACAGGAGCCTGCATCGTCGCGAAGTAGGTGCCGCTAAATTGGGAATCGGTCAGTCGATATTTACCAATCCGCTGCGGAGTGAACTCTAAGTCAATCGTGCGTTTGGGAATAATGTCTTGCTTGATTCGGAAAGCGGGAACATAGAAGCCGTGAAGCACGTCCTCTGAGCGCAGCGCCAGACGCACGCGCCGATTGGCGGGTAGCTGCAATTCGGTACTGGTGACATCTTGGTCTGGGTAGTGGAACACCCAAGCCCACTGCTTGGCAACCACTTCAATTTTTTCAACGGGTTCAGTCGCTGCCTCTATTGGGGCAGCATCCGCCGATGCCATTGCCGTTGGCAGATGCAGGTGTGCCACCTCCATTGCACCCCGAATCCCCATTTGTTCATAGACGTTGTAGCTGTAAAATCCAATCCAAATCACTAACAGGATCGGGATCGCCGTCCAGACGATTTCTAGGGTGACATTACCCTCAATTGCCGGACCATCTCTGAAATCATACTTGCCTGCCTGATGGAACAAAACTGAATATGTCAGGGTTCCCGTCACTCCCAGGAAGATAAATGCGCCCAGCGTCACTAGGAAGCTAAATAGCTGATCAATCAGCAACGATTCTGCTGAGGCTTGAGGGGGGAACCAGGAGTACGCCTGCTGCCCGATCCATACGCTCGCGACGCTTAGTGCTAGAGCAATTGCCATCAATTTCAACATCAACTGAATTTTCATCACCACCAATCCTAGAGATTTGAACTGGATGACTTCAGGGGCAGGTTGAAGCCAGAGCCCTGCTGCAGCAAATTCCCGGCGGTATTATGCACTCCAAATTCCGCCGCCATTTGCGCCCCCAGTGTCCCGTGGATGTACATCACCAACAGAATCACTAGCGCTACCAGCAGATAGCTCCACTGCACTTGTTGGCTCGCGTCCTGCCGCCAGACGTAGCGCATTAATCCTCTCCATACGGTCATGCCCACAATCAGCAATAATAGAAACACTCCCCCGACACCATGCCAGAGCATTGTTTCCATTGCCTGCAATCCCCAGGCACTCCTAACATCAGCTGGCGGTTCTGCCAGCATGATTTCGTAACAGCCTGCTGCCACCGTGAAAAACGTGATCGCGGCTGAGCCCAGCATGTTGTACCAGCCGACATCAAAGAAATTGGCCCTAACTGCGGGGAGCGCCAATACTTTGAAGATCGGTTTTTCTAGGGGGAACAGTACACCAACGACATCAAAGGCAATCCCGACAATAAACAGACCCAGAGTCAGATGGACTAAGTTTGGATGAATCGGGATAGTGTAAGGCAGCCCGTTCACGCCCATCTGCGCGATCATCTGGTTAATTAGTTCCGAGTTCATCGCCAAACTCCCTCCTTCAGGGCTTCAACAACTCTTACCGTGTGCAGTCCATACACCCAAACTAGTTCGTCTCCGAGATACACCTGCACGCACACCACAACTGTCAATAGCAGTCCTACTCCCAGATAAGGAATTGGCACTTTTTGTGGGTCGCGTGAACGCAGCACATAGCGCCAGGCTGTAATCGCTGCAATCAGCCCTGAAAGCGACCAGCCCAGCAGCGTGTGTAAATTCAGCACTGGCTCCACCGCTTCGTAAGGCTGTGCTAGACCCGCTTCTATTTGACCAAAGATGATCGCTATGAAAATTGATATTGTGGCGAACAACATATTCCACCAACTCACTTCAAATAGACGGTAGTTACGGGTTAAATACCCCACTACATCACAGAAGAAGGCAAACAGCACCATCGCAATCACGAAGTGGACTACGATCGGATGAATCGTATCAGGGTAGGGTAAATTGTGGTCGTTCAAAGGCGGAAGATACTCTAGCACGGTCTTCTCCTTGTTGTCAGTAAGTTTTCAGGTTTTATTGGTTCTGTTCTCTGGTCAAACCTAGACTTATTTGTCCCAGATTCAATCTTTGCTGAGTGGTCTTGAATCAAAATTATCTTGAAGATTGCCTAACACAAGTCAACACTTTTTCTTCAAAAAAATTAGTTACCTATGTAACAGTTTGGCGATCAAAAAATAAATCTATTTGTTTAGTCAGTATTTTATATTAATAGACAATGTGTTAACCCCAAATTTCTTTTGCTTCTCCTAAGTAAACATTTTTGTATAAGTATCAACCCCTAACAACTTAAACAAATAGTTATGCTATTCTTTACATAAAATGAGCGTATTCGAGATATGCAATATCAAGTAAAACGTTATTGTTAACTGTTAAACGTCAATTATTTATGCTTAAAAGAATGCTCCCTAAATACATGTGGATTTAGTCTGTAGCAGTTCACCAAAGTTCCCTAAATGCTGGAATACTTGATACCTTCGTCTGTAACTCACGTTCCCTATAAGCTTACATACCCCTCAAAAATTTGACAATCAGTAAAAATCAGATTAAAATCATATAAAAGTCATAACTACTCTTGAGCGATGCTCTAACGACGATAAACGTAGAAATTGCATACTTCCTTCACCCTTGAGTTCAATCCAAATTTGCCTTTAACTTGATGAATCATCAAGTGGATTGGGCGTGGGAGCAAAACCAAATTTGGCAGTTTTGTCGCAAAAACTGCTAAATTTGGGAGATATGCTGAATTAAAGTCTCCCCCAACTGTAGATGCGCCCTATGGCTACCTCTGCCCTCTATCGGATGTCAATGCCCCAACACTCAAGTAGCTAAATAAATCATCAAGAACTCGATTGGCTGATAGATAGCTACCAGAGAGCCAATAAAACTCATCAACTACATGTACTTTACCCTGCCTGGCAACATTAAGCTTTGACCACAGAGTTTCTGCAATTAGTTGATGGAGAGCATTCTTTGACTCGGCAGAGTCTTTGAAGCCGTAGAGTACTACAAATAGGATATCCCCATCTATCTGAGTGAGAACCTCTGGAGATATATTGTAGCCAACGGAGTTGTCCCCCTTCTTTTGAGTTGCTGTAGCATTCAAATTTTGCGAAGTCGGACGGATCAGACCGGCATCCTCTAAGATCACTCCAGAGAATGAACCTTTGGTTAACAGGTTAATCGTCTTTGGAAGGAGGCGCACGACGGAAACTACAGTCTTTTTGAGTTGGGAACCCATCTTTTCTTTGAACTTGGCTAAGCGTGCGTTATAATTAATGATTAAACGTTTTGCTGTGTCGGTTTTCCCCAAAGCGTTTGCTGTCAGCATAAACGGCTGTTTCCAGTCTCCATTGCTTTCCATCTTGACCAGAACAGTGGGTGCAATATGAGACCACAACCTGTAAGTTTCTCGGTTCCGAATCGTGCCCAAGATCAAGTCCGGCTTAAGAGTCAAAACCTTTTCCATATTGGGCAGTGTGCCAATTGCACCAATGTCTTCAATGCTGCGGTGATCCTCTAGCCCTATCACCTGGAGAGTTTTAGCCGGACTTGGAGCACCCACCAGCTTGACTCCCAGAGCTACAGGTATTTCCACCAGCCATGGATCAATGACGACTACTCGTTGAGGATGGACGGGAACTAAAGTTTTACCGATCGCGTGTTGGACTACGCGGACAGCCACAGGTGATGTTTGACTCGAGGAAACAACTCCTATGTAGCGGGTCTTAGATTGATGACCAAAGGAGCTGCAAGCAGAAACCACTAGGAGCGTGAGCAGCAAAACAAAGTATAACTTAAACATATTCATTCGTGTCCCCACTGCTAGCGCCCGATCGCCAAAGTTTTCTGTCTACTGGGAATTTTCTTGCGGAGTTGGGTGGGTGTTAAAATAGGCTCGATCAAAGGACTGCCCCAGAATCTCCCGACCAATCGAGGACAAAACGCGATCGCTGTTATCATGCAGGACGTAAAAGGACAAGTCTCGGAATATTCGCTCTATAGGACTCGGTTGAATCAGGGAGCGGGCTCCACAAGCGTGTATGCAGTCGTTCACCGTTTCCGAAGCCAGTTGCTCAGTTATGTAACGAGTGCGATTGCCTGCAAGTTTTGCCTCTAACTCCTGACCTGTTTCCCAAAGAGTGGCTACGTTCCGCAGCCAGAAATGCATAGTTTCTATATTGATTGCTGACTTAGCAATCCGGTGTTGTACATAGGGATCGTGTCCTTTTTCCTGCTTCTTAATGTATGCCAAAGTATAATCATAGGCTCCCTCAGCAGCTCCTAGAAAAGCAGCGCCATACTGAGGTGTAAACCGCGTCTGCCACTCTTCAACAATGTACTGTCCTGGATAGCCAATCAGGTTCTCTCTAGGGATGAAAGTCTGCTCAAAGCGAACTAGGTAACTAACTGTACCTCTCATCCCAATTGGCTGCCACCAACTATTATCAAAGCTGATACTGGGGTCGGATAAATTGCAGGCTAACATCAGTACTGATGTCCGTGAGCTATTGCTATGACGCGCTCCCCCAGCCCCTGCTGTGTCAACAAGGAGAATTGCCCACTCTGCTTCTGGAGCACTGGTGGCGAAGACCTTCGTGCCATCAAGGATGTAGCCCGAATCTACCACTTGAACGGTTGTGCCAAGGCCGACTTTTTGACCTGGGATCTGAGACTGGGGTTCTCCACTCCAAGCCGCCCATTTCTCACCGCACTGGACAATGCCCTCAAACCAGCGCTTTTTCTGAGACTCATTAGCCATAGCCGCAAGCATTACTTGGGCATTTGCGTGCCCTTCCCAGCAACGGGCTAGGGATAGATCCACTTTTGCCAGTTCCTTAGTCATCATCCAGAGGGTAAAGATATCGCTATCGTGTCCTAACCCTAGACCACCATATTCAGTTGGTACAGCAGGCGCATTGAGCCCTGCCTTAAAAAGGTCTTCAAAATCTTCGATTGGAAAGCTGGCAGTGCGATCGTAGCAAGCAGCGCGAGAGGCGAACTTATCGTGTGCTAGTTGGCTAATGCGCTCAATCAGAGTTTGCTTATTGAGTGTTAAATTAAAAATCATAGCTAGTATGAGCTTATCCTTAATCTCGCGATGGTTCAAGGCAATCAATCAAGCGTGTCAAGTAAAGCATCAATATCATTGTCATCTGCATTATCAGCATCG
This sequence comes from uncultured bacterium, assembly GCA_964250845.1. Taxonomy (GTDB): domain Bacteria; phylum Cyanobacteriota; class Cyanobacteriia; order Cyanobacteriales; family Chroococcidiopsidaceae; genus CAXUIG01. The sequence continues at coordinate 9,197 of CAXUIG010000086.1, forward strand.
AACTCTAACATATTTTCATCTTGTGCGGCCTCCTTTACAAGAAGAGCGAGGTCATGCTTCACACTAGCAAGAGATTGCTCTAAGCTGGCATACTGCTTCTGCAATTGGGCAATGTCTGTAGAGATGACCATAACTTGCTGACGTAGTGAGTGGAGCTGTTTTGAGAGTCGTTGTTGTCTCTGCTGAGTTTGCTGCTGCAATCGGTAACGGTTAATCAAGTTCAAGCCAATCGAGAGAGATAGTGGCGCACAAGCATCTATGAGCTGCCCAGAAACGACAGCAACCATTGACCCAACGACTGAGCAAAATAGTGATACATATTCTGCTATCTCAAGCCAACGACAATAATTCACAACCGTTGTCCCTAAACAATAGCATTTGAGGAAAGTCTTCCTCAAACTACAGCATATCTACCAGCGCCAGCGCCCTTAAATCGATATCAATCACTTCTATCAAATCTACGTCAGTTTTTGCAACATAACCCGAATTGCTACATTTACTGTCGTTGCAGCATCGCTCAAAATTGATTATTACTTTTATATGACTTTTTGAGGATTTGAATCTGATTTTTACCGATTGTCAAGTTTGTTAGGAGTAGGTAAGCTTTTAGAATAGGCTATCAATACGGCTAGCAAGTAATTTTTCCGTCAGATAAAAGGCTGTTTATAAAGTAAGCCAGCCTTCTATATCTGGAGTGTGGGTAGTCGAACATCGTCAAGATGTAGTATAGCTGGCTTACTTTACAAATCATTTCTAAGATAGCTTTTGCTATCTCGTGCTTCGTTTGAGATCTAAAAAGGAAGAACTATGACGCCAGAAGTAAAAGAGCGAATTGACGACTTACTAAAACAGCACAAGATTTTTGTTTTCATAAAGGGGTCAAAGCTTACGCCCGAGTGTCGTTACTCTAAAAACGTGGTTCAAATTCTGAATACGTTGGAAGTTTCCTACGATACGCTTGATGTCATGCAAGATTACGAAATCCGCGAGGGAATTAAAGACTATTCCAATTGGCCGACAATTCCCCAGATATATATTGACGGTCAGTTTGTAGGCGGATCGGACATTCTGAGCGATCTAGCTCAAAAGGGTGAACTGCAACAGATGGTGCAAGTGGCTCTCGCTTCCTAAAGCTGAGTTCACCGAAGCAATGCGTGGAGTTTTAATAAGGAATTGTGATGATTAGTCCGCAGCAGCTTGAGATAATGATTAAGGCCCAAATGCCAGACGCCCAGGTTCAAGTGCAAGACCTAACTGGCCGTAGCGCTCACTATCAGGTGACAGTCGTTTCATCCCAGTTTGAAGGGAAGGCAGTGGTAAAACAGCACCAACTGGTCTATGGTGCGCTAAGGCTAAGGGAAGCTATCTCCTCAGAGACTATCCATGCCTTGGCGCTAAAAACTTACACTCCCCAAGCTTGGCGCACAGTTCACTCCAGCCGATAGTAAAATTCTCGGCAAAAATTGGGTTGGTTGCCATCCTTCAACTTGTGAAACCCAGCAATAATGCACAAGCCTTTGTTCATGTTGGCGGCCAAGAAGGATTCCACTAAATCGAGTTCGTATCGCGCACAGAAAGCGTTCTCCTTATTCATGGTATCCACGAACGGTGTCACCTCAGTCTCACCCCAATCTTCGAGGGACTGTACACCATAAGCGTGTAGAATGATTTTTTCATCATGCTTAGTCAGGGTAAATTTCTCAATCCATCTAGTCTTTGTGTTGGAGTTCATCCAGGTGCCCAAAACAGGCGTGAAATCAATAACGGTGTTTCCTTTGGGCTGGTCACTGTAAATTTCGTTTCGCTCCATCTTGAAATCCTCTTCCACTAGCGATGATAAAACTCGCGGCCCAAGTGACTGGTTCGACCACTACCATCCAAGTAGCGGGTATAGGACTGAATGACTAGGATCTCCTGTTTTTCGTTTGCCACCAGATGCCTCTCAATTCCTTCCTGGTTGTAAAAAGCGTGGAATCCCCTTGCCACGAGCGAGGTTTCTGCCGCGTAAGGCACGGCCTCAACCTCACCCCAGTCAATTGGCTCAGGCTCGTTGGCTCCATAACCCCGAAACATCAGGCGACCGTTCTGTTCAGTGAGAACCACTCGAACTAAGTAATTAGTGTCCAGCTTAGTATTGACCCAGTCACCAACTAGCGGCTTCATATCGAGCGACTCCTCCGCACGGGGCCGCTGGTCAGCCTTCATGTGATCTGCGTATTGGGTTGTTTGTTTCACGATCTAGCTCTATGCTGATGTAGCAATTAGAATATGATTGCAACTGTTGCCGCGCACTCTAGGCCTAGAGCGCCAGGCGAGCCTTCACCCAGGCAGAAAAGCCTTATTCACCTTCAGGTCACGACCCATCCACTCAGTACCGTCAAGGGCTTCAATCGCTGCGGATTCTTCGGTCTCGGTTTCCATTTGGACAAAGCCGAAACCTCGCAGTTTACCCGTTTCCCGGTCTGTAGGCAATTGAACCTGCTTTACAGTTCCGTATTTAGCAAAGACCTGGATTAAGTTTTCTTGTGTAACCTCATGAGAGAGATTACCGATATAAACTGTCATAACACATCTGTAGTTTGCATTCTGGCATTTTAGCATTTTATTCAATTCATTTCCACCTCCTCAAAATATCTGTTGAGCCGAAGGTAAAAATCATTCTTGAGTACAAGCCTATCCTCAAAAAATACCAACAGAAAAGAGTATTCAAAGGTAAATCCTGCCTAGATTTGAGAGTGAGTACATGAATACCAGTACCCTGCCTCATAAATACTCGTACCTTCGTAAAAAATACCATTACCCCTACCCCCAACAAATTTTGAAGATCAATGATATCAGGGGTTATGGCGGCTGAGTACAACCTTAATTAATCTAATGAATCTGATCCAGCTCAGAAGCAACACCGTGGGGTGAAGCATCTGATATAAGCAGAACAAGATATGTTCCTTTCAAGTACGAATTTGAGCTCGTAGCCCTACTCAATACATAGACTTTGTTAACGAGACAAAAAATGAAAGCAGTCCGAATTAACGACACTACGCTCCGTGACGGCGAACAGGCACCTGGCGTCGCCTTCACCCTAGAAGAGAAAGTCGCGATCGCCACCTTACTAGATGCAATCGGCGTCCAAGAATTGGAAGTCGGCATTGCAGCAATGGGCCCGGAAGAAAAACGAGCGATCGCCACCATTAACGACCTAGGTCTAAAAACCGAACTACTAGGCTGGAACCGCGCTGTTATATCAGATATTACCGCTTCTGTGGACTGTGGTCTCAAGCGAGTCCATATTTGCGTTCCGGTCTCCGAGATCCAAATCGCCGCCAAGTTCCAAGGAAAGTGGCGCATGATGCTGGGGCGAATGCATGAAACTATTAGCTACGCCCTCGACCAAGGTCTGTTTGTGACAATCGGGGCAGAAGATGCCTCCAGAGCTGATGAAAACTTTCTCAAAGACGTAGCGCTTTGCGCTCAAGAATGGGGAGCATCGCGATTTCGCTTCTGCGATACTGTCGGAATTCTCGACCCCTATACCACTTACAGTAAAGTCCGTCAACTTGTTCAGGCTCTATCCATTCCCGTTGAGATGCATACTCATAATGATTTGGGTTTAGCAACGGCCAACGCCCTTGCTGGCATCAAAGCCGGAGCCAAATCTGTCAATACAACGGTGAACGGATTAGGCGAACGAGCTGGCAATGCAGCTTTGGAAGAAATTGTCATGGTTCTAAAACAAGTTTACGGAATCCAAATCGGCATTGACACCCGGCGTTTGCTGGAACTGTCTCAACTAGTCGCAACCGCGTCAGGCAGCGCTATTCCCCCCTGGAAGGCTATTGTCGGCGAGAACACCTTTGCTCACGAATCCGGCATCCATGCTGCTGGCGTTCTCAAAAACCCCAACACCTATGAGCCATTTGCTCCAGAAGAAGTCGGAGGGAAGCGCCGTTTAGTTGTAGGAAAGCATTCCGGTCGGCACTTGGTGTCCAACCTTCTACAGCAGCACGGTGTCACCCTTGAAGCACACGAAACTCAGTTTGTTTTGGATGCAGTACGGAACCTGTCAGTACAGGTCAAACGAAGTCTAACGGTAGAAGAACTACTCACTTTAGTACCAGAGGGAGCAAGCAACGCTAAAAAGTGGGGTGGTACTATTGAGAACCAATTGCCCTCTCTGACTGGCTTATAGACTTCTTGAGCCACTCCCGTTTAGACACCCTCTCTAGTAACCCCCTCTACGTTTTTGAGTTTTTAGTCTGAAAACCTATCAATAAATTCTAAATTATGCTGAAAACTAGCACAAATCAAAACGTGCCTCGTGTTGTAAATCGCATTAATTGGTGCTTATTGAAAATAAGCTTAGCTTGGGTACAGCACTGCCTGAGAAACAGGTTGCTGATATAAATTCTCGATTTCAAGCTATTTCATAAGTATGGCATTATGTCAAGACTAATTTAGATGCGGCAAGCCCTGCTCCTTGATCAAGTTAGCAATGCAGCACGGAAAAACCCACAAGCGTGGTGCCCGCCTGATTACAGGTAAGGGTTTATCTCTTGCGACTGATGGGCACAGTGCCTATCCTAGAGCCATGTTTTTTCACTTTGTCTAGTGGATGGTGTTCAACTGTCTTTAGGACACAAGGGGGACTGTCTGGAAGACTTTCTCGCTCGTGTCCTAAGACTTGTCTTAATATCCGGTAGGACAAGCTAGTATGTTCTGTGGACAAGGCAGCTTAGTCTGGCGGTCGTTTTTTGCTGTCTTGCCAATACCGTATATTTCCTCCAGTTCACTCGTTTAAAAAAAAATTATTTTCGTCATAAGCATTTTCTGAAAAATTTTTCCGAATTTTTGCTCCTTTTGGCGAACCAGTGATATTGGTTCGGCTTCCGAGTTCCATGCGGTAAGCGTTCAGGTGGTATTGGTTCGGCTTCCGAGTGCTATTGGTTCGGCGGTCGAATGTGATATGTCTATAGATTTGTTGTTTTACCTGTAGCCACGATTGGATTGAACTCGAAAGATCCAGCACGAACGCGGGTAAGCACACCGCATACCATTTTCGATTGGGCGAAAATTTTTCGCTTTTGGTGGTTGCGCTGAAGTAGTGGTCGGGTTGGATCTGGCAGCACAACCCGATCGACTATTTGCACTTTGGGCTGGTTTGACTTGATGATTCATCAAGTGGATTGGGCGTTGCAACCAAACTAAATTTGGCTGCGTTCAGCGGCGTTGCATAATCATGGGATTAATTGAGAATTATCTACTGTTTTGGTTCAGAGCGGGCAACTTATCTGCATTTGGTGCTGTTCAGAGGACAGCATAGCAGTTGTGCAATTTATCCAACGCTGTTTTCAGTTTGTGCCGCCACCCACTGGAGTTCCAACCACAAGACGAAGTCCTTTTGCTTTAAAGTTGAGGCGGGATCGCGAATAATGCGTGTGGCGTTCATGCCAACAGCTTCTGATATCCCCAGATCTTTGGCAACGCCTCTAAGAATGTCTTTGTAGGCATTGACTGAGGCAAACAGCAGGTTGGGAGAATAGATGACAAAATGTTGAGAAAGTGTCGGGGGTTTGCCCCAGTAGGAGTTGACGAGTTCGACGTGGCAGTACTGGAGTAACCTGCCGAGTTCGAGACAGCGGCTCTTAAGCACGGTGGTGAATTTTTGGACTAAAATCTCTTCGGTCAACATCATGAGTTCTACTCCTTCAATAAGGTAGACAAGTTTTAATGTAATAAACAAATTTTGGCGTGGTTCAAACCCCCCAGTGCTCAGATGGTGGTGGATGATGGGGTTTGTGTTTTATCTTCGGTGAATGTCCTAATATGCTGCCGCGTTGTTAGCTAATAGCCGCCTGACTCGACGCAACGGATGTCTTCGTAGCCATCCCAAACAAAAACTGTGTTTTCATAAGATTTGCGTTAAGTATCTGGCGTTATTAATTTTATAGTAGATGCTTCATGACAGAGCAATGCATCTAACGCCGATCAAATTCATTGGATTAATTAAGGTTGTACTCAACGTTTTAAATCCTTATCAAATATAGAAATTAATGTTTTTTTGGGTAGTGGTGCTAGGATTTTGGGGCTATGGTACGAGTATTTATGGTTAAGACTAAATGGATTATTGTACTCAATTCACAAGGTAATGGATATAAAGAATTGAATGCTGTTGAGCTGAAAAATTATTCAGGATAAGCATGTACTCAATGATGATTTGCACCGCCAATAAAAAAGAGATAAGGAGAAGTTTTGAGTATATGGTTAAACGCCAAAAAAAACAAAGAGCAACTGCCATTAAAACCTTGCTAGAGATGGGTTTGAGCTTGAGTACAAAAATCCCCGTCATTCTCTCCATCAATACTCGTACCATAGCAGGAAAATACTAGTACCCATACCCCAAAAAATATTTTCAATGTTTACCAGTTAAGGATTAGAGGCTTTGAGTACAACCTTAATTAATTTAATTATTCATAATCCAGGTGAGCGCGCTGCCCGGCTGATTCACAACTGATATAAAACATATTAACGGTCTGTTCTGACTCCCAAAAGATACTAAGTCGGCACTGTATTAGGAAGTTGGACTTGAAGACGAGTCAAATTGGTGATAAATCTTTCCCATTCTTACTTATCTGCAAGTCTCCTACTAGGAGGATTTCTGCCTGAGTTAGGATGCCAACCCTCTAGTTCCTTGTACAACAATCAGGCCACAATCTTTTGAATAGCCGTCGGAGCCGTTATCAATAAGTGGTACGCCAATATTGATTCACGGTGTCAATCAAAACCTCAAAAATGAAGATGTTTTCTTCAAGGAACAATTAGCCATGCCAATGAAATTGTTTGACTGCGACAAAACTATTCCTGAACGCGAAAAGCACTGTTATGTCAAAGCGCCGGGAGAAGATACAACCCAGTTTCTGCCTAGTGCACACGTCGAAACGATTCCTGGCTCATTGTCTGAGCGCGGATGCAGCTACTGTGGCGCCAAGCTCGTTATTGGTGGAGCCCTCAAAGATACTATCCAGTTGATTCATGGACCGATTGGCTGTGCATACGATACCTGGCACACCAAGCGCTATCCCAGCGACAATGGCAACTTCCAGTTAAAGTATGTCTGGTCCTCCGACATGAAGGAACAGCATGTGGTATTCGGCGGCGAGAAGCTGCTGAAGAAGTCGATCAAAGAAGCTTTTGCCGAATTTCCTGACATCAAGCGGATGATGGTGTATACCACCTGCTCTACGGCACTAATTGGAGATGATATCAAAGCCGTAGTCAAAGACGTGCTGCAAGAACTGCCAGATGTGGACATCTTTACCGTCGAGTGTCCTGGTTTTGCCGGTGTGAGTCAATCCAAAGGCCACCACGTTTTTAACATGGGGTGGATGAAGGATAAGGTCGGAACCTACGAGCCTGAGATTCATAGCCCATATACCATCAATATCATTGGCGACTACAACATCCAAGGTGATGCCTTTGTGATGGAAAGGTATATGGAAAAAATGGGGATTCAGATCATCGCCCATTTTTCCGGGAACGGCAAGTATGACTCCTTGCGAGGCATGCACAGAGCCCAGTTAAATGTGACCAATTGCGCCAGATCGGCGGGGTATATTGCCAATGAGTTAAAGAAAGCTTATGGGATTCCGCGTCTGGATGTGGATACCTGGGGCTTTGACTATGCCAAAGAAGGGTTACGAAAAATTGGTGCCTTCTTTAATCTGGAAGAAAAAGCTGAAGCCCTGATTGCTGAAGAACTCGCCAAATGGGAAACCAAGTTGGCGTGGTATAAGGAGCGCTTGGTAGGGAAAAAAGTGTGTATCTGGACAGGGGGACCACGATTATGGCACTGGACTAAGGCGCTCGAAGACGATTTGGGCATGCAAGTCGTCGCCATGTCGTCGAAGTTTGGTCACCAGGAGGACTTTGAAAAGGTGATTGCCCGAGGCAAAGAGGGAACACTCTATATCGATGATGGCAACGAACTCGAATTTTTCGAAGTGATAGAAATGGTGAAGCCAGATCTGATTCTGACTGGTCCTCGGGTGGGAGCATTGGTGAAAAAATTACACATCCCTTATGTTAATGGCCATGGATACCACAATGGTCCATACATGGGATTTGAAGGTGCCGTAAACATGGCTCGGGATTTATACAACGGCATTTATTCGCCGCTAATGAAACTAGCGCAAGTAGACATCCGGGGCGAGCGTCACCACAAAGTTGCTGCTAGTAAAGCGAAGTGAAAAAATTGAGCTGATTGAGAATACGCTCACACAGAAAATCAGGATAGAAACGATGAAAGATAAAGCAGAAGAACTCACGTCATACATTCAAGAGCGGTGTTTGTGGCAGTTTCACTCGCGCGCATGGGATCGGGAAGAAAACATTAATGGCGTTCTGAAAAAGACCACCGAAATCTTAACCGGGGAACAGGTGGTGCTGGAAACGCCTGCCGACAGGAATTTTTATGCGGACGCCAAGATCCTTGCGGATCAGTTCACCACCACGTTCCCATGGTTAAGTGAGTTCGATAACGCCCAAAAGCAGGCAGTACTGGAGTCTGTTAAAGAAAGACTGCTCGATATTGCGGTAACTAACTCCCGGAATGGTGAATTGCGCTATTCGCTTTATTAAAGCGTTTGGCTCGGCAATTTAACCTTCCTCACAGCGTTGTTGAATTGGAGCCGGAAAATTCATACCTTCATTTCAGCAACGCCAATCGAACCATTACACGATTTCTACACTATCTAGGAAACAAGAAAATGTCTGTAGTCGTAAAAAAGAAAGAACGGAGCGGGGTAATCAATCCCATATTTACCTGCCAGCCTGCTGGAGCTGAGTATGCTTCGATTTCGGTGAAGGATTGTATCCCCTTGGTGCATGGGGGCCAAGGGTGTAGTATGTTTGTTCGGCTCCTGTTTGCCCAGCATTTGAAGGAAAATTTTGACATTGCTTCTTCTTCGCTCCATGAAAGTAGTGCTGTGCTTGGAGGTGTCCCACGGATTGAGGAAGGGGTAGAAACGCTGGTAAAACGATATCCCGATTTACGCATTATTCCAATTATTACGACTTGTTCAACTGAGACTATTGGGGACGATATCGAAGGAGCCATTACCAAGATCAACCTGCATTTGAAGGCAACCTATCCTGACCGGGATGTTATCCTTGTTCCTGTGCATACTCCCAGTTACAAAGGCAGTCAGGTTACTGGCTATAACATCGGGGTGCAGGCGCTGGTTTCTACCCTGGCCAAAAAAGGGCAACCGAATGGAAAGTTGAATATCATTACGGGGTGGCTTAACCCCGGAGATGTAACTGAAATCAAGCGCATTCTCAAAGCCATGCGCGTTAAGTCGAACATCTTACTAGATACCGAAACTTTCGATGCGCCCACCCTGCCGGATAAGTCAAGCTTTGCCTTTGGGAATACGACCATTGAAGACATTGCTGATTCTGCCAATGCGCTCGGAACCATTGCTTTATGCAAATATGAAGGGGGCAGTGCGGCTGAATTTTTGAACCAGAAGTTCGAGGTTCCCGCCATCGTTGGCCCCACCCCGATTGGGATCAAAAACACCGACACCTGGCTGCAAAATATCCAGAAACTGACTGGCAAATCAATTCCCGAATCCCTGGTGAGAGAACGGGGAAAAGCCATTGATGCGATCGCGGATCTTGCCCACATGTTTTTTGCCAACAAGAAGGTGGCTATTTACGGAGATCCCGATTTGGTGATCGGGCTTGCAGAGTTTTGCCTGGAATGTGAGTTAGAGCCTGTACTGCTGTTGTTGGGGGATGATAACAAGGCGTGCGCCAAAGACCAGAGAATTCTGGATTTGGAAAATCGGACTGATTCTCAAATCGAAGTGATCTGGAATGCGGATCTGTGGGAACTAGAACGCCGCGTTAAAGATAAATCGCTGCAGGTTGACTTGATTTTGGGCCATTCCAAGGGTCGTTACATTTCCATCGATAACAATATTCCGATGGTGAGGGTGGGCTTTCCCAGCTTTGACCGCGCAGGTCTGTGGAAATATCCCATTATTGGTTATAAAGGAGCGGAATGGCTGGCAGAAACCATTGCCAACACCTTGTTTGCAGATATGGAGAACAAGCTCGATCGGGAGTGGCTATTAAACGTCTGGTAAGAGGCAGATGTGCATGGTCGGACGGGAGCCGAAATGGAGTGATAGTCATTTTGTCTGTCGTCCACCCCCAATTCCTTTGCCCATACTAAGGTATGGCACCCCGATCTGAATGGTGACGCTACACAGAGCGTTCCCTATCTTAGCAAGCCCACGAGATCCTAGAGAGCTATCATGACCCAGAGCATAGATCAGAATATCGTATTCTATGGACATTTGAGCGAGCTGTATCGCCTGGCAAAAGAGGGTAAAATCAAGACTAGCTTACAAGGTAGTCATACCCGTCCTTGCAAATTCTGGACTGCAGCGAAGATTTTAAGTGGAATCAAAAATGCCCTCGTGATTTCTCACGGTCCGAGTGGCTGTGCCTATGGAGTTAAGCGGGCATACAAACTGACCAACTCCCGTAATAGTGGTTCTGCTTATGAACCAGTGGTAACTACGAACATCGGTGAAATGTCCGTTATCTATGGAGGGGAAAAAGAATTAAAAGGTGCGATTAAAGAAGTAGATCAAAAGTACCATCCTGATGCCATCTTTGTCGCGACGAGTTGTGCGACTGGAATTATCGGGGACTGTGTTGATGAGGTGGTGGATAAGGCGCGCAGCGAAATCCAGGCTGAGATCATGACGATACATTGCGAAGGATTCTCAGGGGAGTATCGCAGTGGATTTGATCTGGTATTTCGGCAAATCGTAGACTTTATGGAGCCGCCAACTCCGCAACGCCAAGCAGAACTAGCCGATGCCGTTAATATTGTGGGTGCGAAGATGGGCCCCGAAAGGACGGAAGTAGAAACTGATGTCAAGGAACTGATACGATTAATCGAAGGAATGGGGGCACGGGTTCACAGTGTAATCGCTGGCGACTGTACATTAGATCAACTCAAGCATGCACCGAGTGCGGCAGTCAACTGTACCTTGTGTTTGGATCTCGGCTATACCATCGGCAAAGCCATGTCAGACAAGTTCGGTACTCCGCTCAACTCTACTATCCTTCCCTATGGTATTACCGCTACTGCAAAATGGCTTAAAGGGGCAGCAAAATATTTAGGAATGGAAGAACAGGCGGATGCCCTCATAGAGAAGGAATATGCCAGTATCAAGACTGAATTTGAAGAAGCTAGGAAATACATTGAAGGGAAAATAGCGATTATCGAAGGACATGATGCTATCAAGTGCTTGTCCATTGCCCATATGTTGGAGAGTGATTTTGGGATGCGTCCTGTGATCTATAATTTCCATCCCTGGAGCACGGAGGCACGGGAAACCAGTGTAGATTACCTGTTGGAAACTGGGATGGACCCAGAGATATTGATCACGAAGGGAACCCTCGCCTTTGGCAAGTACGAGTCAATGAAACAAACGGAAGACGAGTTAATGAATTTTATTGGTGGTCTCGATTCGGGATCAGTGGTATATTTTGGTTCTTCCTTGAGTTTCCCGCATATTCCCGTCGTCGATTTAAACGCGATCTTAAATCGTCCCAGATTCGGCTATCGAGGAGCCTTAAAGGTGGCACTTTGTATTAAGACGGCACTCCAATATGGATTTAGACCTCGAAGTTCGTTGATGAAGAAAATGGTGTTCCCTGAAAATGCTGGGTTAGCATCTACTCAATCACTCACCGGAAAATTAGCGCAAGATTTGCCTGACTGCACCGTATATGCACAGAAGAGGGGGGGGAAATGTTGTCAGGAGTAAAGTTTGAAAACTGTGACCATAGTAAAGATCCCATCGTTAGTTGTGCTCTAGAAGGTGTTGCGAGCATCGTTGCCGGAATCAAGGATGTCAGTATTCTGATTCATTCTCCACAAGGTTGCGCTTCAACTGTTTCCGCTGCGTATGACACCCATGAGATTGATTTCACGCAGCGGAAAACAGCTTGTACTCGTCTGTTTGAATCAGACATTGTTCTGGGAGCGTCAAAGAAACTCGAAGGTCTGATCAAAGAAGCGGATCAGTCTTTTCACACCAAGGCTATGTTTGTTGTTGGCACCTGCGCGGCAGATATTATTGGTGAGGATCTTGAGGGATTATGCAATCGAATTCAGCCTGATGTCAACGCCAAACTTGTTCCTATCCTTGCGGGTGGGTTTCGCGGCAATGCTTACGATGGCGTGAATATGGGTTTGGAGGCTTTACTCCCTTTTATCAAAAAAGACCTGCCCAAGAAACCGAAGACTGTGAACATCATTGCACCACATGCCAATCTAAATCCCACCTGGTGGGCAGATTTGAACTGGGTGACCCAGACGTTAAAATCTTTGGGGATCAAGGTGCAGACAGTATTCGCCCATAATACCTCGTTTGAAGAACTGGAGCAGGCGGGTCAGGCATCCGCAAATATTCTTCTCAGTCATGATGCGGGGTATAAGTTTGCAAAAAAAATGCAGAAGCTCTATGACATCCCCCTCATCCTTGCTGATCTTCCTTTACCAGTGGGTTTAAACAACACTAGTCGGTGGCTGAGGGCATTGGGGTCACATTTCAGAGTCAAAGCCAAGGTGGAAAAGTTCATCAAACAAGGCGAAGAACTGGTCGTAGATATTCTTCGCCGACGCGCCTTGATGATTGTTCCTCGCTATCGTAACTGTAGAATTGCCATATCTGCGGATGCTACCCAAGGCATTGGTCTGGTTAGAATGCTGTTCGAAGAATTGGAGATGATTCCTGAAGCCTTATTGTTTCGCTCTGGGACGCCTGAATCTCGCTCAGTTCTTGAGCAAGAACTGCACAGCCTCGGTATTTCTCCCCGTGTGGTATTTTCCGCCGATGGATATCAGATCAAACAGACTTTGAAAGAGATTCATACTGATGCCGTTATTGGCTCGGCATGGGAAAAATACATGGCAGAGGAATTGGGAATAAAACTTGCTTTTGATGTCTTCTTTCCTACCAACCGAGAAACCTATCTTGACAAACCATATCTTGGCTATGAAGGCATGATCAATGTCTTGGAGATAATAGCTAACGATTGGGAAAGGGCATATCGTTCCAAAGAAATTAATTGGGCGTAGATAACCCGATCTGATCGAATCATGAGTCAACCTGGGTTAGTTGGGTTGCCTGTTGTTGGTCTACCGTTGAACACTCAACCGCCGCGCATTCCCCGGCCTCGACTAGACGGCAGGCCGGGGTTAGTGGCGGACTTTCTTCTTTGCCACTAACGGGTTCAGGCTCGGTTTGATTTTGGATATACCGCTTGAGCACATCCAGAGGAGCACCACCGGCTGATATTGCACAGTAAGCACTAGTCCAAAAAACTGATTTCCAGTAGAACTTGTTGACGTGGTCAGAAAATTCGCGTCTAACTTCCCTGCTGGATATTGTTTTGAGAATATTCACTAATTTTGATACAGCAATATCTGGAGCCATGTCTACCAATAGATGGACGTGGTCGGCTTCGCCATTAAACTCAACTAATTAACATTTTTGGGATGTACAGAGTTTGCGCAATATTTCCCCCATCCTTTCTAAAATTTCAGGAGTAATCACTTTTTTCCTGTACTTGGTCACTAAGACTATGTGCATCCATATTCTGAAAATACTATGAGCGTGGTGCTTTAAGCGTGTTGACATAGTTAATAACCATGATATACTCTATACATGATAATCAGGCGTATTACTTTTAGGCTCTACCCCACGGCAACTCAAGAGGATCTTCTCTACGAGTGGCGTCGTATGCATAAGGATTTGTATAATGCTGCTATTTCTAATCGCAAGACTCAGTACGAAAGATTTGGTCATGCAGTTGATTATTTTGAGCAGCAAAATTCCTTACCTGCGTTTAAAGAGGTTTGGCCGGAATATGTAGAACTTGGTTCCCATGCTTTGCAAGCCACCCTGAAGCGAGTAGATATAGCTTTTCAACGTTTTTTAAATGGGTTAGGAGGATACCCCTTTTTTCAAATCTATTCGTCATTACAGCGGGTGGACATATCCCGATAGAGCAGGGTGGAAAGCGCACACGATTGGTGACAATGGTTATTTAGAGCTATCTAATCTTGGGCAAATCCAGCTTAGAGGAAAAGCCAAAACTTGGGGAACACCCACAACCTGCACTATTGTTTATCGGCTTGGATTGTGGTACGCCAGCATTACAGTCAATTGTGAGCCGGTGCCACGGCAACTGGGGACAGGTGCAATCGGTATTGATCTAGGAACCAAAACTGCTGCTGCCATCTCGGACGGCGAGAACGGCTACTTCATTGAGAATCCCCGATGGTTCCAGAAAATGCTGCCCCTGATCAAAAAAGCTTCAAAGGAGAAACGGAGAAAGAGAGCGCCAAACCGAAAGAAGAAGGTAAAAGCTTCTAGAAGATGGAGACGTGCTACCAACTGGAGTTTAGACTAAAAGCGATCAGAACAGAATGCTGGCAAAATTACG
>CAXUIG010000087.1:0-23108 GCA_964250845.1 uncultured bacterium
TCAGAACCGGGGGTCAATTCCACAGCGACCACTTCCCCCCCCTGAACGCTTACCACTTAACGGTAGTGGGGTGAGAGACATAGCCCGAGTTTTGCACATCAGCCCCACAACAGTCATTCAAGAATTAAAAAAACTGGTATACCTAAAGCAAGTGAATGAAAAACTCTTGCAGCAGCTAAAACCTGAGAGAGTGGAGGTGGAAATTATACGAGTTGAGGAACCTGAAGAGGTTGGAGTTGAAGAGTCAGAGTTAGATGAGATGTGGAGCTACGTAGGGAAAAAGAGCAACCCTAGATGGCTGTGGCATGCGATTGACCGCTCAACTGGTCAAATATTAGCTTATGTGTTGGGTCGCCGAAAAGACCGAGTCTTTCTCCAACTTAAGAACTTACTCCTCCCATTTGGGATTAAGCGTTATTGCACTGACGGGTGGGGAGCATACGAACAAAATCTGCCAGCAGAGTGCCACGAGATAGGTAAGCAAAAGACTCAAAGAATTGAACGCAAGCATCGGAGTTTAAGAACAATAATTAAGCGACTAGCTCCTAAGAATATTTGCTTTTTCAAGACGGAGGAGATGCATGATTTAGTGATTGGATTATTCATCAACCGCTACGAGTTTAGTTTACCTATTTAAGTGTAAAACAACCAATCTAAAACACGACCGACAAAGGGTAAGTCAGGTACCAGCAAACGCACAGTAGGATGATTTCAGCGTTAACACCACCCTAATTCAAAATCCGCGCCCTCAAAATTGTCTGAGCCAACCTGACTGGCAATTTTGACATATTGCCACTAAAGAACTGTCGAATCAAAAAATGATCTGTAGTGTCAATCTCACTTGCCGTACCTTGCCACGCCACTTTGCCTCGGTCAAGAAACACAATCCAGTCAGCGGTGCGACGGATTGTGCTGTGTTGGTGAGTCACTACGCAATAGGTGCTACCAATTCCTTGGAGAAATTGCCACTGGCGGATCAAATCCTCAATCACTGTCGAAGCAATTGGATCGAGACCAGCAGTGGGTTCATCCAAAAGTAAAACTTTCGACCGATCTTTGGGATTGTCAGGGTCAGACATAATCGCACGGGCCAAACTTACCCGTTTACGCATGCCACCGGATAGCTCGGCGGGGTAGAGTTCACTAGCTCTAGCGAGTCCCACCTTTTCCAACTGGCGATGCACCAAATCCCGAATGCGCGATCGCGGCAGTTTGGAATGTTGCTCGAGTGAGAAGCCAACGTTCTCCTCCACCGTTAACGCATCAAACAAAGCTGACTGCTGAAACAGCATCCTAATCTCGATCTGGTCTTGAGCATCTTCAATTAACCCAAGTCGTCGCTGTCCCTGGACATGAACCTCTCCAGCATCGGGCGCTTGCAACCCAGCCATAATCCGTAGGATGGTCGATTTACCAGTTCCGGAGGGACCAATGATCGCAAGTGCTTCTCCCTGGTAAAGCGTCAGATCGACTCGATCCAAAACCATACTGTTACCAAACGAGTGAGAGACACCCTTGAGTTCAATCAACGGCTGACCCAGCGAAAATTTTGAGTGAACATTAAAAGGATATAAAATCATGCACATGCTCCGGAAAGGACAGATTGAAAAAGTGCAAAAAGGAACCGTCAAAGAGCAGACTAAATTTATCGCTGAAAATTTTGGAGTAGTTGCATAGTCTTTCACCCCTCCATGCCGTTTTCTGTCCTCGCCAAGTTTTTGCAACACAACCTCTTGAAAATAGGGGCTAGGGAAAAGACATTTTCGTCCTTTGTTGTGTGACGAAATGCCTGGGGGTTTAAGGAGATCGCGGATATAACTGCTTTTCGAGACTTAGAGTGCCATGTCTAGGGACATTCCCCAAAATACGTTGAGCGATCGCTAAGGAGGATTGTTGGCAAATCGCTAAACACGTAAATTCTAGATTTCAAGATAGTCAAAGCCTCGGATACCAAAGTGGCAGAGCCTTATTGTGAACCCAAACCCCGGATGATTGTGAGCCAGAGAGCGGATAATTGCCAGCCGCTACAGGTAGAGAGGAACAGGCTACACAATAGCTACAATGTCGGGAATTTGCACGTATTGAGTGGCAGTCGTATTTAGTCTTGGGTAACCCATCGTGCAACCAAGCGCTGACGAACGCCATCTGATTCTTTGACCCAAATTATTGAAAGTTTGGGTCGAGTTGGTTTTTGATTCTTGCTCAAGGAAGTCTTAAAGGAAGTCCTAGATGATACGACTGCCTGTGGAAGAGCTTCCGAGTTACTAACACTAGCAAAGAGTTGCATGTTAAATTTTCCTGAAACGAGGTTGAATCCAACGGTTGTGTTACAAAAACTGGTTAAGAACAAACTACACAGGGAATGCAAATGAATCAGCAGGTGACTTTCCTATCTGATGGTGGTGATACTGTCCGAGAGTTGCAACTTTACTTGAATCCGCAGGCTGAACATCTGCTCGACTGGTTCCATGTCACTTCGGCGAATTACCGTGATGAATCAGATGGCAAAAGGATTGAGCAGCAAAGATTCCGAGCGGCGTTCTGGTGCACTGAAGGAACTGGAGCGGATTAAGTGGTTTCTATGGCATGACAACGTCTTCAAGGCACTACAAACTATTGAAAACCTTGACCTGGACTTGGATGATGGCAGTTTGAATGAGAAGCTGACTAAATTGTTGAAAGCCTTACAAGAATTTCAAACCTACATTGAAAACAATGCGTCTTTTATTCCCAACTATGGTGAGCGATGGCGCTATAGTGAAACGATCTCCACAGCGTTTGTGGAATCAACGGTGAACCAAGTCATCAGCGCTCCGCATGGTCAAGAAACAGCAGATGCGGTGGAGTCGCCGAGGTGCCCATCTGCTGCTCCAGGTTCGTACCAGGGTTCTTGATGAGGAACTGCAAAAAACCTTCCAGCGCTGGTATTTAGGTTTTAATTCCAGTGATGCGAATTCCAAGCAGGCTGCACAACTCCCCAACTTCTTAACGCTCTCCTACAATAGCCCTACTTGCTGCAACACGGTCGCGTGGTTCCAGTAAACCCGCTCGGAGGCGATTCTGTCACCACGGAACTGCACGATCAATACGAAGACGATGTCCACCTGTTTGTTGGTCGGGAGCACGTTCGGCAGCAACCAGTTCATTGGCTTGCTGTGCGTGAAGGTGACACGCTGTTCTTCCATCAGTTGCCCCTCCCCAATGATGCGGTTGGGCGAGGTATATTGCACATCATCGGGCCATGACGGGATGAAGTCGTTATACAACTCTCGCACCTTCTCCTTGCCGACGGCCACTGGTGTCCACCCACCGTTAATTGATGCGTCGTCGGTCATGGTCGCCAACGTAGCCTCGACATCTCTGGTAACAAACTCATAATAAAGATGATCCGCCCAGACTTGTTCGAGCTTCTGGGATGTCTCGTCCGTTCTCGCAGCTGTTTGCTCACTCATTCTTTCCTCCTTTCGACTTACTTTAGCTAGAGCTTGAGATTGCTTGATACCTTGTGGATTTTTTTGTGTTGTGTCGAAAAAACTCATGGTTTTTGCCTCAAAACTAGTTGGAATAAATGGTGGTGTTGCCGGTTTGTGGGTAAGGATTCAGGTCATGTGAAAATATCTGAAAAGACTGCTCAATATAGGTTTCAAGCAAAACCTTGTTTTTTCTTATTGTCAATAAGATTTGCTAGATTGCCCATCTGCCGTTGCTTATTGCGAATGCCAGATGATTTGGTCTGGAAACCCAGATCTAAAATGCTCTCTGTGTAAGAGTTTCAACCACCTGAATCCTTACGTTTGTGGTTTAGTGTCTGAGATGGCTGAGTTCACACCAACATCAATCTCACCAACAACAAATCTAAAACACTACCGTTTTCCTTTTGTGTACTGCTTTCATTCTTCAACTTCCACTCCGTTTAGAACACCCAAGTTCATTGAGTTAGGCAACGAGTTAGCTTTTCTCTGTCTAAAGACAGGTCTTTGAATAGAGGCGCAGTGAAAAGCGAACCCGGTTCTTAAAATTCGCTACCATTGTGTATAGGAAAGATTGCCAAGGCTTTATTGGCGCTCTTTTCTAGAAAGAATCGCTCTACCCTATATCAACTGTTGCTTTGCCGATGGATCTCAACGCGGACAAATCTAGGCAAGGTAACCCCGGACGGGTTAGAGGAGTTATCCTATCGCCTCAAGGGTGGCAGCGGTTTCAGGTGGCAAAACACGAGGCAGAGTCTGAGGAGACTTGGGGCAAGCATTTGACGCAGGAAGATCTCAGCGATCGCACTGGGCTTTCACTCAATACGCTCTATCGGGTTCTCAAACGCGAACTAGGAGTTGATCGCCAGTCTTTAGAACATCTTTTCCGAGCGTTTGGGCTAGAACTAACTAAGGTAGACTATACTTCTCCTATCGCGTCAGGGGAAGAACCGGAAAGCAAACGCACAAACCCCAAAGACGATTGGGACAGCGCGATCGATACCTCCGTGTTCTATGGTCGTGAAACTGAACTAGTGCAACTGTGGCAATGGATCGTGTCTGAGCGCTGCCGCGTAGTGGGATTGTTGGGAATCGGCGGCATTGGCAAAAGTACGATCGCGGTAAAAGCTGCACTCCAAATGCAAGCAGAATTCGAGATTGTTGTGTGGAGATCGCTCTCAAATGCGCCACCCCTAGAAGAACTCCTGACAAGTCTGCTGAAGTTCCTCATGCCGATCTATGGGGAAGATCCCGTTATCCCCGCTCCGTTCAATGAGAAGTTCTCTAAATTGATGGAGTATCTGAGATCGCGTCGATGTCTGTTGATTTTGGACAATGCTGAAACTATTTTGCAGCCTGAGCAAGTCGGGCATTGGCGATCGGGCTATGAAGCTTACGGACAGTTGCTGAGAACGATCGGAGACACGCCCCATCAAAGTTGTTTGTTGCTCACCAGTCGAGAAAAGCCTAGTGAAATGGGACTGATGGAAGGCGAACCGGGCGTAGTGCGATCGCTGCTTTTGACTGGACTCACTCCTGATGACGGACGTGCCATCTTTCGACAGAAAGGAGTATTTACAGGTTCAGAAGCCGAATGGCAGTCCCTCATTCGTCACTATGGCGGCAATCCCCTGGCGCTGAAGATGGTAGCAGCCACAGTCCAGGAATTGTTTAATGGCAGCATTGCAGAAGTTTTACCCTATGTTGAGCAGGGGATTTTTGTCTTTGAAGACATCCGCGATTTGCTCGCTCGTCAGATTGAGCGTCTATCCCAAGCCGAGCAGAAAACATTGTTCTGGTTTGCAATCCACCGTGAGCCAGTCTTGATCGCAGATATTTGCGAAAATGCGATCGATATTGCCGCTCAACAAAGCGTACCGAATCTGATTAATTCGCTGCTCCGACGATCCTTGATCGAAAAAACAGACGGACTCTTCTTCTTACAGCCTGTTGTGATGGAATATGTCACAGAACGATTTATTCAACAGGTTTGTACAGAATTTGAGACTTCTCAGATTGATATCTTGCGAAGTCATGCCCTAGTTCAAGTCCACGCCAAAGATTATGTGCGAGAGATTCAATTGCGCTTGATTATTCAGCCTGTGATCGAAGGGCTTCTAACTCGATTTGGAAGCGTATCAGAGATTGAAGTGCGATCGCGGCAACTCTTGGTGCAGCAGCGGCAAAAATCAGGGTATGTTGCAGGAAACCTGATCAATCTTCTAGTGCAGCTTCACGTCGATTTGCGTGGCTCTGACTTTTCTGATCTCGTGGTGCAACAAGCCGACTTGCGGCAGGTCAATTTGGCAGGGGTAAATTTTCAGAATGCTGATTTAGCGAAGTCTATTTTTTCAGAGACATTGGCGATCGTAGCCTCGATTGGCATTAGCCCAGATAGTCAAACCTTTGCAGTCGGCGATTCAAGCGGCAAGGTCTATCTCTGGAACATGACCGCGACTCAACTCCTCGTCACCTTTGAAGGACACATCGGGTGGGTGTGGTCGGTTGCCTTTAGTCCCGACGGCAAAACGCTGGTCAGCAGCGGGAGTGATGCTGCAATCCGATTGTGGGATGTGGGAAGTGGTCAGTGTTTACAGGTTTTAACGGGACATCACGACTGTGTGTGGTCGGTTGCTTTTAGTCCCGATGGGCAACGGATCGCCAGTGGGAGTGACGATCGAACGGTGCGATTGTGGAATTTGCAGGGGCAATGTCTGCATGTGATGGAAGGGCACACGAACAACGTTTACTCAGTTCACTTTTCGCCCAATCATCAAACTTTAGCGAGTGGTAGTAAAGATACCTCCATTCGGATTTGGAATGCGATCGAGGGGAACTGCTTAGAGGTGTTACAGGGGCATAGTGATGGAGTTTGGTGTGTACGGTATAGCCCAGATGGTCAACTGCTTGCGAGTGGCAGTCAGGATCGATCGGTTCGCCTGTGGAGCGTGCGACCCCACACACAACCCCACACAACAGTCAGTTCATCACAGTTCGATAGCAAGCCTGATGTTCGAGTATTGCATGGGCACACCAACTGGGTTTGGAGTCTTGCATTTAGTCCAGAGGGTGACATTTTAGCGAGTGGCAGTGATGATGGCAATCTGCGCCTTTGGGATGTTTCAGAGGGAAAATCTATTCATGTTCTCGACGATCATGCTCACTACATTTTCGATTTGGCAATCAGCGCGGATGGTCAGCAATTGGTCAGCGCAAGTCAAGTGGTTCGGCTGTGGAATCTCCACGGGCAGAGCCTCAAAACACTGCGCGGATGTACCAGTGGCTTTCGCTCCCTGAGTCTCAGTCCTGATGGTCAAACCCTTGCCGATCGAGGTCAGGATGGAACAATTCACCTGTGGCACTTGCAGTCGGATGACAACCACACGCCGCTTCGTCCTGCCAAAACCTTCCACATCGCACCCATTGCAATTTCGTCTTTAAGTTTTAGTCCCGATGGTCAAACTGTGGCAACCAATGGAGAAGATGGCTCAATTTTTGTGTGGGATGTGAAAACAGGGCAGATCAATCAGTGGTCAGGTCATGATGCGCCCGTATGGGTAGTACTCTTCAATCCAAATGGTCAAACTTTAGCAAGCAGTAGTCACGATCAAACAGTACGGCTATGGGATGTGCAGACTCAGCAATGTTTACAAGTGCTGTGCGGTCATAAAGACAGCGTTTGGGCACTCGCTTTTGACCCCAATGGTCAGCGATTGGCGAGCGGCGGCTTTGATCACACCATCCGCCTTTGGGATTTGCAAACGGGAGAATGTTTAAGAATATTGCAGGGTCACACGGGCGGCGTTCACGTTCTAGCCTTTCACTCCGTTGAGGATAATCTTCCATCAGGCAAAGGTCAACAGTTAGCGAGTGGCAGCTTTGATCACACCATCTGCCTTTGGGATCTGCAAACCGGAGAATGTTTGCGGGTTTTGCGGGGGCATACCAGTGGAATTTATACTCTTGCTATCAGTCCTGATGGTCAAACTTTGGCAAGTGGCAGTAACGATCAAACGGTGAGACTGTGGAATCTGCAAACGGGTCAATGCTTTCAGATATTGCACGAGCATACGAGTTGGGTCACTTCGGTAATCTTTAGCGCCAACGGTCAAACGGTCTTGAGTGGCAGTGACGATCACATGATTAAACAATGGAACGTGAAGACAGGACGCTGCCTGAGAACGTTGAGGGTTGATCGCCTCTATGAAGGCATGAATATTCAAGGCGCAAGCGGATTGACGATCGCTCAAAAAGCTACCCTCAAGACATTAGGGGCGTTGGCATAGCATACGAGCGTTGAGGCGATCTCCTTAAGTCAGAGCTTAACTGGCAGATATTGAGTGGTGCAATTTGGAGAAGTTTTGCAGACTGAGTTCATGTCAAAACAGCTTGCGCCATAGAAATAAGTCACTGTAGCTTCCTTGCTTATTCTTCAATCCCCAAAAATTCATCGTTTTCCACAATGCAAAACTACGAGGAGTCGCATTCTACACTTGCGAAATTTATAGGCTATGAACTTGTTACAATCACTGCAACAACGGGGGCAATCAGTTTGGCTCAATGATTTTGAGCGAGGCTGGATTAGCAGTGGTCAGTTGCAGCGCTACATTGATGACGATGGCTTGCGGGGTGTACTGTCAAACTTTCAAAGCTTGCAAGCCGCAATCCAGGGGGAGGAGTACGATCGCGACTTCAGCACACTAGCCCGTCAAGGGAGCAAGCTATCGGATTGGGACTACTACGATTATATAGTCATGCGAGACCTGCAATTGGCGGCTGACTTGCTAAAGCAAACCTATACTCAAACCTACGGGCGAGATGGCTATATTCAGGTTGATCTTCCACCACACTCGCTGTTGCA
This sequence comes from uncultured bacterium, assembly GCA_964250845.1. Classification (GTDB taxonomy): domain Bacteria; phylum Cyanobacteriota; class Cyanobacteriia; order Cyanobacteriales; family Chroococcidiopsidaceae; genus CAXUIG01. Next base: position 8,332 of record CAXUIG010000087.1, read on the forward strand.
AGCCGAAACCGCGATCGCTGAAGCTCAAAAAATTTGGCGAATGGTCGGATGGTGTAATTTGATGCTTAGAATCCCGGTCACTCAAATCATGCTGCCGGTGATTGAACAACTGATTAGCGAGCGCATTAACGTAAATGCAACGTTAGTGTTTTCTCAGACAACGTATGAGCAAGTATCAGATGCTTATCGCCGGGGGCTAGAGATTCTAATTCAACAAGGAGAGTCTGTGAGTGACATTGCTTGTTTTGCCAGTTTCTCGATTGATCGTTTTGATGCGGCAATTAATCCACTCATCGCCAGTTCATCAGAGACAACATCTTTCGGAATCGCTCAAGCTAACCTACTGTACCAGCACTATCGAAATGTTTGTCAGAGTCAACGTTGGAGTTCGCTACACGAAAAGGCAAATCCACTCCGTCTTGTGTGGGATTGCACGGGTATTTGTCCTCAAGATGCATGGCGCTATATTCAATCCTTGGCAATTCCTGAAACAGCGATCATCCTGTCTCCATCGACACTCGAAACTTACAGTGAAGTGTCTCTACTTCCCATAAGGTTAATTGACAATCCTGAAGGGGCTGAACAGATTTTGGCAAGCTTACTGAGAACAGGAATTTCCTTAGATGGGATTATAAATCAGCTTGTAAACGAGGAAATAGCGCGAGCAATGAAAAACTTTGACCAATTCTTGAATACGAGCAATCAAAAGAGAAGTGACTGAGAACGCCAGCGCGATCGTTTCTACACAGGGTGATGTTGCAGATCTGTGGTTTGGTGTCTGAAATTTATGAGCCAACACCAATATCAATCTCACCAACAACAGATCTAAAACACTACACTGGAATTAAAGCCTGAATACCAGCGCTGGAAGGTTTTTTGTAGTTCTTCATTAAGGACTCTGATGCAAACTTGGAGCAGGAGATGAGCACCCCGCCAACCCCACTGCATCTACTGTTTCTTGACCAAGCAAATCGCTGATGACTTGGTCCACTATCGATTCCACAAACGCCGTGGAGATCGTCTCTTCGTAGTGCCAACGTTCTCCATAGTTGGGAATGAATAGATTCTGTTAAATAGTACGTAGCCGCTATCGCTTAAAAAAGAGTAGAAAATTTTATGAACTTGGCTCAATTCTCATAACACCTCCATGCAAAAACCTGTCTTTAGACACAGAAAGATTAACTCGCCGCTTAACTCAATGAACTTGAGTGTTCTGAACTGAGTGAATGTTGAAGAATGAAAGCAGTACACAAAAGGAAAGTCATGACACAAGCTCAATTAACATCGCCAGTCGCATACCAGCGCAGCTCTACACTCGACTCAAGCGTTGGTATCTCACCTACCCGCTTTCCTATCGGCAAGTAGCAGAGATGGTGAATGAGCAGGGCTTGGATATTCATCACACAAATAGTTTTCGTTGGGTCCAGCAATCTGCTCCAGAATTGGACCAGCGCTGCCCAACGGGTTCGCAGTCGCCTACGGAGGGTTTCCCTCCTGCAGCGCTAACTCACCGACCTCCGGAGCGTCCGACTAATGATTCGTGGCGAGTGGACGAAACCTACATCAAGATTAAAGGCAAGGATAGATACTTGTACCGCGCTGTCGATTCGACTGGTCAAACCCTCAACTTTTTGTGAACAGCTCCAGAGGGATGCTCAAGCTGCCGAACGCTTTTTGTGTAGAGCATTGAGCGCTGCTCACAATTCCCGGTCAAGAGTAAACTTCTTGCATAAATAGCAAATAAAAGGGTGATAAGTAAATGATGGGGTAGAAAAAACTAACTTTTGCAAGAACTCTAGTGATTAATGTCGATAAAAATGCAGCAATACCCAAAGCTATAGATGAAATTAACGAGAACAAAGAGTTGTCTGAGTCAGTGGAGTTACGACAGAACAAGGAGCTGAATAATCGCCGCGAACAAGACCATAGATTTATTAAAAGGTTAGTCAAACCTGGCATGGGGTTTGGCTGGTTCAATCCCGCGATCTGAACAATCAAGGGTGATGAAATAATGCACATGCTAAGCAAGGGACAAGTGAAAAAAGTTGAGCCAGTCGCCAGAGCGGGGTTTCCCCGCGAGCGAACTGGCGTTGAAGCAGGAGCCGTCAGAGAACGGTTGAAATTCATGGCGGAGATTTTGGGATTGGTTGCATAACTAATTCCCTTTTCCGGGAGTTTTCTATCCTCAACAAATTTTGGCAACACCACCCAAAAATCAGCAAGGACACGGTTCTGCTATGTATACAGTCTTCAAGGAGTTGAGCATGTTTGCCAGATTTTTGTCGTTCCGCGATCGCTACCGCATATTACATCTAAACTGGTTTGCCTTCTTTATTTCGTTCACGGTTTGGTTCAGCTTCTCGCCATTCGCAACTCTGATCCAGCACGACCTGCATCTGACTGGACAACAGCTGAAGGTGCTGGCAATCTGCAATCTAGCCCTGACGATTCCAGCCCGGATCCTGATTGGCATCGTGCTTGATCGCTACGGCCCTCGGATCACCTTTGCGGGGCTGCTCGTGTTTACTTTCCTGCCCTGCTGGCTGATGGCCACTGCCCACAACTTCGAGCAACTGGTCTGGAGTAGCTTACTCAACGGGATTGCAGGGGCTGGATTTGTCGCTGGGGTTCGGATGGTAGCGGAATGGTTTCCCCCCAAAGAGATTGGTCTAGCTCAAGGCATCTACGGTGGTTGGGGGAATTTTGGCGCGACAGCGTCGCAAGTGTTGCTGCCAGGCTTAGCCGTGATCACAGCCTTTCTAGCAGGAGGAATGGTGAACTGGCGTTTAGCCATTGTCGCGGTCGGACTGGCATCGGCTTTGTATGGAGTGGTTTATTACTGTTATGCTCGGAATACACCACCCGGTCAAGTTTACCGTCGTCCAAAGCGAGACGGCGGGTTAGAAGTCACCAGTCGTCAGAGTTTTTGGGCGATGACGCTGCTAGATTTGGGAATGTTCGCTGCGCTCGGACTGCTGACCTACCCTCTGGCTCAGGCTAACATCCATTTTTTGAATCCCTTGCAGGTCGTGTCGATCTGGGTATTCTTAGGAGTGCTGTATGCATTTCAACTCTACAAAGCCTGGCAGGTCAATCGTGAAGTCGTCGGTGCGCTCAATCCCTTCAGCCCAGATTTTTTACAGTCTAGCCACGTCTACCCGCTCAGCCAGCGCTACCAGTTTCGCCAGGTGGCTTTGCTTGACTTCACCTATTTCACCAACTTCGGCTCTCAAATTGCGGTGCTGTCGATCTTGCCGATCTGGTTTGAGCGCACCTTTGGTCTGAATCCGGTGCTAGCAGGTGTAGTGGCGGCCAGTTATCCAGTGCTGAATCTGGTGTCTCGTCCTAGTGGTGGGCTAATTTCTGACCGCTGCGGTAGCCGGAAGTGGGTGATGACCGGCGTGACGGTTGGCATTGGTATCGGCTACCTGCTCATGGGCAGACTTGACAACCACTGGAGTTTGCCTGCGGCGATCGGGATAACGGTGCTGTGTGCTTACTTTGTCCAAGCTGGAGCAGGTGCAACGTTTGGCATCGTGCCCCTGATCCGTAAGGAAGTCACCGGACAAATTGCAGGCAGTGTAGGGGCCTACGGCAACGTCGGTGGAGTCGTTTACCTAACAATCTACAGCCTCAGCAATGCCCAAATTCTGTTTGACAGCATGGGCATCTCCGCTTTAATCTGCGCCAGCCTATGTGCCTTTTTCCTGAAAGAGCCACGCGGTTCGTTTGCCGCCGAGTACGAGCTTGAAGATTCAGCCGTTCTCATGAAAACTCCCTAATACGATTAGGGCTTCTTCTAACTTTGCGCCTTTGCGCCTTTGCGAGAGCTTTTCATCCCGTTCGCCACCTTAGGAGCATCTCATGACTCGCAGCACCACAAACGATCGCCTAACAGCACAAGAGCAAATTGAGGAGGCAGAATCTCTACCGCTCCTGCCACTGGAGGCAATCGACTATCTCCGCACGTTCCACCGCGAACAACAGATGCCAGAACCGCAGTTCCAAGAACGATTCTCTGAAATTTATCAGGAGTACCGCTGCTGGCGCACCTACTGGCAGAGTTATGAGGAACTCGCTTATGGAGCTAAAGTCGCTTGGCGCAATAGCTCTCGGTGCATCGGACGGATTTTCTGGCAGTCCCTAACAGTGCGAGATTTGCGTCATCTCACCACGGCTGAAGCCATTTTCGCCGCCCTGGTCGATCATATCCGGCTAGCGACCAACGGCGGCAATATTCAAGCAATGGTTAGTATCTTTGCCCCCAATCGGCCCGGACAGCCCGGTATCCGGATTTGGAACCCGTTGTTGATTCGTTACGCCGGATACCGGCAGACCGATGGCTCGGTGGTGGGCGATCCCGCACAGGTTCAACTCACCGAAATTTGTCAGCAGATGGGCTGGCAGGGCAAAGGGACCCGCTTTGATCTGCTGCCTCTGGTCATTCAAATGCCAGGGCAGAAACCTCAATGGTTTGAACTTCCGCCTGACGTGGTGATGGAGGTGCCGCTCGTTCATCCCGATTATCCCTGGTTTCCCGAACTCGGTTTGAAGTGGCATGCGCTGCCAGCCGTGTCAGATTGGCGACTGGAGATCGGCGGGATCTCATACTCAGCCGCGCCGTTTAGTGGCTGGTATATGAGTACTGAGATTGGCGCTCGGAATTTTGGCGATGTGAATCGCTACAACCTGTTGCCTGTGATCGCCGAACGGTTGGGGCTGAATACCCGTTCTAAACTGTCGCTCTGGAAAGACCTGGCAATCATTGAACTGAATCGGGCGGTCTTGCACTCCTTCGCTTGCTGTGGGGTAACGATTGTTGACCACCACACGGCCTCAGACCAGTTCATGCAGCACATGCAGCGAGAAGCACAGGCTGGACGGGTGGTGCCTGCTGATTGGGGCCGAATTGTGCCGCCGCTCTCTGCCTCAGCCACCAAAGTTTTTCATCAGGAGATGCAAGATATTTGCCTCAAACCCAACTTCTTTCCACAGTTGCCTCCCTGGAGTCACGAACATCCCGGCGTGGGACTGACCACTTGCCAACAAACTCAACCTCACGGTGTGGCACCAGGAAAATGTCCATTTCACTAGAGTTTTGCATACTCATCCTATTGTCATACGAAATGGTATTTAGGGGTTTGGGTCGCAACGGAACCTTAAAGACCGCGCTTGCTGTTCAGTTTTGTGAACAGTGCAAGTAGATTGCATTTAGTGTCTTTTGTAGGCCCAGTGTAAAGGTGCGCTGTCACCAGGGGCAAAGTAAGCTTACATCGTTATTACGACTGCCTTTTAGCCTTGTTACTTGTTTGGGCCATAGAGTCTTTAAAAGTTCCTAATTTGGTCAGAGTCGGAACTTTTCGACAAAAAATCTGGGTTGGAGATGGTAAGGATTCAGGTGGTTGAAACCCTTGCCTGGATGGCATTTCAAATCCGTACTTCTAGAATAAATAAGTTGATATTCTCAACAAGCAACGAAAAATGGCCATTCCACCGATTCTTATTGAAAATTAGAACCAGATGGATTTTCCGACAAACCTTTACGGGAAAAGCTTTTCAGTCATTTCCCCATGACCTGAATCCTTACGGCAGAACAGCCAGAGGTGCAGGCGTTGATTGAGGGGCATAGGTTACTAGTAGGCAACAAGAAAGTTTCTCAAGATTTACTCAACAACAGGAAGGATTTACAAATAGATGCGTATTAGAGCATTGCTTGGAGCGCTGGCGCTCGGACTGAGCACTTGGGTAAATGTGGCACGAGCAGATAGCTCTGCACCGTCACAGGGAAATATTTTTGCCTCGTCTGACCAACTCCCCGACCTTCAATACCCAGAGACAGTAATAACTGATAAGGAGCGCGTCTATGTTACGACCTATAACACTGTCAATGTGTAACCGTTCACGGGGGGGGTTACAAAAAAACCAGACATTAAGCTCTGGCCGTCAACTAGGTCATTCTAGGCGCTCTCGCGTGATCTTCAATACACGGCCAGAGCTTAATGTCCGGGAAAAATCTAGGGGGTACGTCATGCGCATGAACTTCAAAACCTTGCTAAGCAAAAGCTTTAGAACTTATGCACATATAAACAGCCTCCCTAAAATGTCTATTAGACAATTGGCAAACCAGTATAGCAGTTTTAACTACTCACAATTATCTAGGAAAAATTAAATCTAGGCTGGTTTTCGTACTGATTACATGTGATTTCATAGCGGAAACTTTTTTACCCCCCCCCTGAACGGTTACGTCAATGTGAATGACAATCACATTTATGTATTCGACAAGAAAGGCCTCCTCCTAAATGATATAGGTGCTACCCCTGACCAACAGAAGTATTTTACTGCTGGTCTGCTCGGTCTGGCGATCAAACCAAAAACTGGCGACCTATACGTAGCGGCAAACGGCACAGGGAATATCTTGCGGATTCAAAACCCCGCTCGGCCAAACCCGAAGATTAGCATCTACTCTACCTATCCTTCAGGCGGTGGTCCAGAAGATCTGGAGTTTAACCAGTTCGGGACGCTCTATGCGACTGACTCTAATCTCGGTGTTGTCTACACTATTCCTCCTAAAGGAGGGACACCGCAATTACTAATTGGGCCTCCAGGTTCGGGTGCACCAGTGAGTGATGAAGGTTTGCTCCAATCTCCTGTAGCAGAACTTAGCCCGAATGGAATTGGATTTAGTCCCGATTACAAAAAGCTCTATCTTACCAATACCTATTCAGATAGCGTGATTGTATTCAATGTAAATGACCGAGGAGTCGTCACCGGCAAGCATCGAATTCTCGCCCAAAATTTGAATGACGATCTAGAAGAGTATCCAACAGGGTTTGATAAACTAGTTCTGCCAGATACAAAGATTGGTGCTTCAGCCTCAACTCCGTTAAATGGACCGGATGGGTTAAGGGTAGATAAAGATGGAAAGATTTATGTTTCCTCAAACTTTGGAGACAACATCACCGTCTTAAGCCCTTTGGGTGAAATAGAGGGGACCTACGGGACTTCGGCAGTTACCAGCAATGGCTTATTGAACGCACCCACAAGCGTTGGCTTTGTAGATAACAAAGTGTTAGTGACTAACTTAGCTCTCCTTACAGGGCTTGCTGGAGAGCAGCGCCCTTTTACAGTTATTTCGTTCGATAAGAAAAAAGACCTCCAGCCTCTTCAAAAGTAGAAGGCAGAGGGCAGAAGTTTTCATAATTTCACTTAGGAAAATTCGATTTGGCCCAACCCACCCATGCATGAGGCGAGCACTCACCTGCCAGAGCCTGAGCAGGTGGCGATGAAAGCACCACTGCCCCTAACCCAACACCCAGCGGCGGTGTACTGCGCTTGCCACATGGCTGATAAGTAGTGGCACTTCAAGTGCTCAGCACCGACAATGAAAGCTAGTCTTGCCCACAGCGCACGCGCGTGCGTTTCTGGCGCTGTGGGTTACTTATTAGAAATTGGATTCATACAAGCTCACGCCGACTGGGATTGATTACAAATCACTCGCGCTCACCCCACCCCCAGAAACTGACGCTGGGAAACTGTAGTATCCCGGTGTAGCAACGAGCCTGCTCTATACGGGGTTTGAGTAGCAACGTCACAGTTCGTTACGCGCAAGGCTTAAACGCTTGCGAGCGCGAGCCTTTCAAAAAGCACTTCTCAGTCGAGCGTGAGACTTACCAGGTAGACACTAGTTATTTGGCTCAACGTCCTGTCTTTTCGGTCATACTACAACCTGGATCACGCCGTGTTGCTGTACGTACCAGGTAGACACTACGTTATTTGGGACAGGGTTTTTGAACGTAGCCACAAGGGTTTCAAGCTCTAAAAATTAGAGGGGTTCAAATGGTACGGCTCAAGGTTGCAAATATGGTCTACCAAATCCCAATTTTTTAATTGAAGTCATTTTTTCTTCTGAAACCTAGTCTGAGTAAGATTTACAGCCGACGCATGGCGGCAAAATTGAAGACAAACAACAGTATGGGGAGGCAGAGGAGCATTTTGAGTTTTGAGATTATAGAATTTTTCTGTAGATGCAGTCACATCCCGCTCAGCACAATAAAGACAAGCAAAAGAATTTCCTGGCGCTGGTCGAAAATTGTACCTACCACCTGTTAATTCAGCACCCTTAGTTGAGAGCGGTGAGCGTGAATAGCGATAGCTAACCGTGCGATAGTAATATCCTTCTATAGCCAACGGCTGACAATTTTCTAAGTGAAATTTATCTAATAGTTGTTCGATCCGAGCGGATTCCTGGCTAGATTCATTCATTAATTCTGCACTACGATATTGCCCTAGTCAAAACAATTCAAAATTCAAAATTTCAATTAGTGGGGGCTTGTACCCACCACGCTATTGTTGACCACCAAATCAAAGATTATGGTGGGGGCCTGAACCCGAAATTAATTAATTCAAAATTTGTTGTTTGATTCATTTTGAATGCAAGAATTTTTAATGTTGAATTCAAAAGTGGTCAAGATCTTGGAATTAACGCTACTCTAGTAGCCAGCAGAATCAGCATAATAGATTCTCTCCACTAAGTTGACTACTGTATCAATCTTGTCCGTAGTCAAACAATCCAAAGGAGACAATCCACGCCACTCGATCAGCGGCTCACGCAACCACCGCTGAATCTCCTCTTGGTTGCTGTCTGTTAGTTCAAACAATATCTTTAAAGCATAGATCAATGGTTGGAGACGTTTGAGCACGCTTTCTGAAGCGATATCTCGTTCCACAGTTCGCACGTCTCTTTGAATAATCCTAGCAAGGGTTGAGCGATCAATACCCATTAACTGGGCTAATTTTCTCAAGCTGACACTGCTACCACTAAAGATGGGCAGCGTAGGTTCTTGAGCTAATGATGGCAGAGCATTCATAGACTGATGCACTCTTACTTTTATTCTAGTTTAATTCTTTGTCGGTTTTAGTGTCAACAAACGTGTCACTATTTATGTCATGACGCATGGAGGTGAATATCTAGTTTTTTAAGTCGCTCAACCGGGATTCCTCCGGAGCTGGAGCGGTGATTGAGAGCTGAACCACAAGCCTCGCAAGGACTAGAGGCTTTGTTACTGCCTTTGGAGCTAAACCCCTTGTCTAGTAGGGGTTAGAAGAGTAGATTTGTTAGGCAGCTCCGGAGGAATCGCGATAGAGTGTTGGCTCAATTGTCATCAGTTGCTCTTCCCATAATCTGCCTCCATTCTTTCCAAGTAGAGCAACTGCCGTGGGGTAAAGCTTTCTCGAGCGCTGCAACAACTCAAGAATCGCGTAATCAACATGTTCTAGCTCAAACTGAATCAACGCCGCGTTTGCGTTGGGCCACCGCTTTGATATCTGCCGTGTATTCGTTCTCAATCATGCGTCACCTCTTCCTTCTTACACTGTTGCCTATCTCTGACAATGCTGATACGCACTGTGTATGAAAAACTGCCCACATGCTCAATTGTGGCCCACATGCCATCAAACGGATGTAGGGGCTCAAGCTTGAGCGCCTTGATTTCAACTACATCACCTGGGGCGAACTCTCGAAGTGATGCCTGTTTCTGCTTCGGGCGCTCTACTACTCCCATATGACGCTTTTTCCGCATCTTTCACCAGGCGTCTGTTGGACTCGGATGGCGCTCAATTTCGATTCTCGTCCACTCTCGTAGACGGTCATGGATGTGCAACCATGTCCCGTCAGAGCGCCAGTTTCGGAAATAGGTATACACCGTCTGCCATGGCGGAAAGTCTCCCGGTAGGGCACGCCACCGGCATCCCTCACACAATAAATAGAAAAGGGCATTAAGTACTTCCCACATATCCACTTCACGGGGGCGACCACCCGGTTTGGGTTCACCGAATCAAGACGCTATCGCAGTTCAAATTGGTCTTGAGTCAGGTTGCTGGGGTAAGCTTTACTCATGTGGCTCTCTCGGTGCTGTGCACTAGCTATTCGCAGCTTACGCGCTCGTGAGCTTTTTTACTATAAAACCGACTTTTCAAACACCCTCTAAGGCACTGGGAGACTTAGTTGGACTGTGCTGTGGCAGAGGATAGCCTTTTGCCTCCAAGAATAATCCTAACATGGCGGTGAAATTTTAGCGTTGACAGGCAGAAGGCATCAACGATGCTAAGATGTAAACTGAATTTTGGGCGTGAGCAAGAAGATTAGACATTTTTCTGGCTAAAAAATTAGTGAATACGCCCTTTGGTCTCATATTTTGGTGACTTTGAGCAATTAAAAATTATGGCAACTGAACAAGAGCTTCAATCTCTTTTTAATACCTTGGATACCGATCAAGATGGCAAAGTTTCTATAAACGAGCTTTTTATAAGCCCAGGCTTTAGTGCAATCATCTCAGCAGAAACAGGCATCAGTAGCCCCCAGGAGTTGTTAGGTATGTACGGTGATAAAGACGGTAGTATCACCTTTGAAGAGTTAAAGAAAGTTGTTGAGTCAGCTGGAAATTTAAACTAACAGTCAAAAACCAGGGTATCCTTCCCCTACATAATTCCCGGACATTATGGTCAGGCCGTTTATGGGAGATTTTTCGTGACGCGCCCTTGAGGGTATAGTTTGAAATGCGTACCATAATGTCTGGTTTCCTTGTAACCCCACTCCATCCCCCTTTCAAAGGGAGGTATTTAAAAATCAGGCACTAGAGAAGGTGATTTGAGGCACATGAAGTTGTGAGAAAAAATTGGGCCAAGGTTCAGGAAACAAACCACCTTGGGGTAAGGTCAGGCGATTGAGAACGGCGGCTTTGATGACTAAAAAGCCACGACGAAAATAACTCAAACCACGATGGAGGATACTATTCTTAAAATTGCGTCGTGCAGCATGAGATGGTGGCAACTCATCTAAACTGCTGATGGGTAGATTGGCGTCAACAGAACCTCCGACCCTGACTTGCCACAAAGTCGTGATCGCGATCGCCAACCTCAAATCTAAAGGAATCCCTGAGTGGCAAATACTTAATGCCTGGGCAGAACTCGCCCAAGAGCAGGGCAATTATGCAGCAGCAGACACACTGGCGTCTGCCGCTTATGAGTTAGGAAAGCCTGTTGAGTGAATGTGCTAATTTTGACCGGCTTCTAGACAACCAGTTGACGGGGCACAAACGAGGAGACGTGGATGGGCTACACAACAAAGTTTGATGGGAGCTTAAATCTAGATCAGCCTTTATTTGATGGCCAAGTTCTCTATTTGCTGGAGGAAGCTGGCACTCGGCGGTAAGAGCGAAACGCGGCACTCTTGTCAAATGTTCCAGACTCAGCAAGAGTTGCTGTTGGGCTTCCATTGGGGGAGGATTGTGGCTATTTCGTCAACCAAAAGTGGGACGAAGAAAATGACTGGATTTCAGTGATTGACTATAATTTGCCACCATCTGGTCAACCTGGATTGTGGTGTCAGTGGATTCCGACTTCTGATGGTAGAGGAATTCAGTGGAATGGTGGCGAGAAATTTTACCATTACATCGCCTGGCTGCAATACCTAATCATCCATTTCCTGGAACCTTGGGGCTACCTGCTCAACGGTTCAGTCAACTGGATGGGAGAAGACCCCTCAGATACAGGTCACATCACGGTTGAAAACAATTTAATTGTATGGCCAGCAGGACGTGATTTTGTGAACAATCCAGACGCTGACCGCTAGGCGGTACAGCGCTGGCTTCCCTCAGTCAGAAGACCAAGAGCAGTTTTGAGTGAGGCGGCTCCATCCCCACTGTTGGCACAAATTAGACCAATCTTTTTGATCAGCTTGGCTGAGTTGTCATCTCGATGAAGCTCCTGCCCACAGTTACAAGAATGCCATCTGTCCTGAAGTTCCTTGCCGACGCGGTTGAGACAATCCCAGCAGTGTTGAGATGTCCCACGAGGATCGACAACACTCACAACTTTTCCTAACTTCCATGCCACAAACTTAAGCACCTGGAGAAACTGACCGTGGGCAGCATCCAGCATCGATTTATTCAGACCGGCCAACGCTTTCCTGCCCAAATGGTCGCCAGTTTCCCTGATTATCAATTTTTGGCTTAGCACGTCTAGTCAAATTCTTCAGCTTGAGATCCTCAACAAACAACACATCACACTTGTCAAAGATCCAGTAAGCAAGCTTGAACTGGAAATCTAATCGCTGCCGTGCAATGCGCTGGTACAGCTTAGCAATTTTTACCTTGAGAATTCTCCAAGGTAAGGAAAACTTTCTGCGCTTCTGAAGTCTACGTTGAAGCAAGGCTTGTTTGTTGGCAGATGATTTGAAAAAGCGTGGGTGTTCAACCATTTCACCTGTTGACAATGCCACATAATTTTCAACACCCAAGTCAATCCCCATGCTGTTTCCTGTGGTCGGTTGGATTTCTGCAACCGCTACAGGTACGTTTTTGTCCTCAAGCGTCAAGCTGATATACCAGCCATCAGACTCCTTGATAACTGTACCTGTCTTAACCGTAAAACCATCTGGGATTGGGCGATGAAACACCATTGGGACTAACCCAATTTTGGCAAGATTGATACAGAATCTACCATGCTCATCTTTTGTAACGTCAGAATTGTCAAGCTGGGTATAGCTGAAAGACTTATAGTAATGCTTTCCTCTAAACCGAGGTTTGCCACTCCTGCTACCATTTTGGTCTGGGTTGGTGAATCGAGCAAATGCAGTTTCAACTCGATTCACCACGTCTTGGAATACCTGAGAATCTAATTCCTTATATTCAGGAAATAGCTTCTTGGTATGCTTTTAATCAGCTAACTGTACTGTCTGCCACTGCACATATCCCTCTTCTGTCACTTTCCGAGTTATAATGAATAAAAGAATTGAAAGATAAAACTCTGGAAGGTAAGTATAGCGATGGATGTAGAATTACAAATCCTGAAGCATTTGGCAAGAGATGCTCAGCAAACAGTTGGAATCATAGATGAATATTGTGCAGAGGATAAAGACTTATTTAAACAGGTAAGAAATTATGAGTGCTTCAAATATTTACACCTGGGAATAATATCGACAATCAAAAGAAAATCGTTACCATAAATAGCGAAAGTTGTAAGTATATCAGCCCAGTCATTACACCATTTTCTAGCCAATTCAGATTGGTCAGTAGATAAATTAAAACAACGAAGGTTAAAAAAACTTAAAAACGCATTAAATGGTAATGCTATTACGGTAAGAATTGATGAAACCGGAGATAGGAAAAAAGGGAAAAAGACTGATTATGTAGCAATCCAATATTTAGGAAGCGTGGTCAAAGTAGATAATGGGATAGTTTCAGTCAATGCTTATGGAGTTTACTCTAACATAACGTTTCCATTAATTGTAAAAGTATTTAAACCAAAAGGGACGCTAAAAGAAGAGGATAAATATAAAACTAAAATAGAGTTAGCATCAGAAATTATTACAGAGTTAATTGAAAAAGGCTTTAATATTGAACTGGTACTAGCTGATAGTTTCTATGGTGAAAGTAGTCAATTCATTAAAAAACTGACTGAACATCAGTTAGCTTATGTAGTAGCAATTTCGTTGTAATCATGGAGTCTGGTTGCCAGCCACTCAAAGCGTTAGGGCGAATAAATGGTATAAATTTGAGAGAAAATTTAGTAATCAAAAATCAGAGACCAGATACATTAGGGAAATAATTTATGGTTAAAAAAAAGCCATAACCTACTGGGAAATAACTACTGAACCAGAAACAATGCCTGAGAATTCTACTTCCTTCGTAATCACAAATCTTCAAGGGAATCTCAAGAAAACTTTAGGCGACTTATATGGATTAAGAACCTGGGTAGAATATGGTTTTCGGCAGTGAAAACAAGAACTAGGCTGGACAGATTATCGTTTAACTGATTTAAAGAATATTGAAAAGTGGTGGGAAATTATTTTTGATGTTTATACAATGATTAGTTTAAGTAGTCCAGCTTTTCTAGTCTTAAATCAATCTCGTCGCCCAAGGGATGTCAAAGAAAGTAACTCAGTTAATTTTTTTAATCATCAACAATGTAATTCTGAAAGTGGCTGGAAGAATACTTTAAATAATCTGCGCTTAATTGTTCAATTTCTCTTACTATTTTGGGGAATTTTTCCCTGGGTTAATGTTTTTTTAACTCCCATTTATTCCTGGAATTCAATTAATTAATTAGGGCAATAAATCGATTTAAACCCTGTTTTTGTTCTGGATAATTTAACTTATTTATTACTTGCTTAACTCGGAAAGTGACAGAAGAGGGCTAACAGTAGAACAAAGCCACCGGGCGCTGAGACCAGGTTGCGGAGCGGCATTCTCTGTTGACGTCAATGGAGAGGAGCAACTGGCGATCGCAATAGAAGTAGAGCGTCAATATCTTCGGCAGTTGGATGCAGATGCAGTCGTCAAAAATATCTGTCAGGCAGTAGCAGAGCACCACGAGCTAGAAGCCTATGCCATATTGCTGCTAAAAGCTGGAAGCATCCCAAAAACCTCTAGTGGCAAGATTCAGCGTCATGCTTGTCAAGCTGGTTTTCTGGCTGCACCGCAGCGCCATTCTTGGGCGCAGGGCTTCCAAGTTTCGTACCCCTGCCTTTGCTGCCCGTAATGCGGCTGCGTTGGCTGATCATTACCCGTTCATGCTCCGCTACAGCTGCCAAAATATGATAAGTTGTTCTATCCCTATCGCCACTCTTCACGCCCGGCAGTGATATCGGCAGCCAAGCGACTGATTTTTGAGAGGTGCAAGCGGATTGATGACCTGCCGCGCTGCCGTCCCTGACACGACGTACAAACAACCTGAGTTCGATGTAAGCGAATTGCCTCAAAGCACTCTCCCGTATGGTT
>CAXUIG010000088.1:0-22988 GCA_964250845.1 uncultured bacterium
ATTACTCAAATTATTAACCGACTCACCCCTCAAATCAAGGCTGACAGACTACTAGGTTCTAGAAAAATCTCGTTGGGTCGTCGCACCAAATAACGGCACTTATCTTTCAGAGCCGTTTCGCCCTGGGTCATCTCATACCAAATCCGCCCCAGGGTATTGTCCGTCAAAAACTCCACCACATAGCGCGGCGTAAAGAACTGGTTGCGGACTGCCAGTTCCCGGCTGTTGCGAGGTGCAGCCGACTCGTCGCGCATCTTCTTCCGCTCTTCCTTAGAGTTGAAATACTGGTAAATCCAGCCAATCGTCTCGTCCTCTGCCCAAAGCGGTGTAATCTCTGCATCGTTAATCAGTCGTAGCAATTCTAGTAATGCCGTTTCACGCGGGAAAAGCCGACCCATTGGCGAGAAGCGATCAAACAGCACCCGCAAATCAAGGGCAAATTCATCAAAAAGACTGAATAAATAGCAGCGGTAAGCATCCCCAGTTTCGCCCAATCCTGTACATGCCAGTCGAGCATAAAGCTGAAAGCCTCTGGAGTTATAGCCATTCCCAATAGACTCAATCAAGAATCCACGAGCCTCCGCCATCCGCAATGCCGCTAAACGGTTGAGTACTGTAAACCCCTGCTCACGTACAATCCGCTCCAGAATGTCCTTGACACTGCTACCAGGACTATTAGCTCGATAATGTTCCAGCGTCACCCGCAGAATTCGCCCTGTCTCGCGACGGACATTGTCCAGATGGATCATACTCTCCAACGGCGTCACCTGACCAGAACTCGGGTCAAGTCCGTAGTCATTCTGTAGCTGACGAGTAAATTCTGCCGTCAGCAGGATACGAGCGTCGCTGACAAAGCGCTGAAGCCGATTGCGGGTTGGTTGATCGAACGCCATAGGAATGACTTAGTCCTGAACCTTGTCCTGGATTTCGATGGAGATCTCAATCTGACTATAGTAAGTTAGCTTCTCCCTAAGTGCTTGCAACTGCTGAAGCAGTTCTTCCAACTGTTCACGTGACGTTACCACAGCAGGAACCGGGATAGTTGCCTTCAGCTTGGAAACTTCCTTGACACTAGATCTGTGGCGTTTTTCTACAATTCGCTGGCGACGACGCTCTTCCGCCTGTTGTCGAATCCGCTCTTTCTGCTCGCTAATTGTGGTGTTTAAGTCATAATTGCGAGCCAGTAACTGACGTAGACCACCCCGATCCAGCACAGGGTCAATTATAAGTTGGTCGAGACGAGCACGAACGTTGTTGCGCTCCTCCTCCGTTAGTTCCTGCCATTCCGGTAGCCGTTCCAGATCAGCTGCACCTTCCTTAACACGCTGCTTTTGCTGTTCTATCAACTGGTGTACAGCATTCCGCACCTTAGTTTGAATTGTCGTCAACAGAGTATTTAGATCGGCAGTGTGCCGATAGAAGTCATCCTTTTGCAGGCGCTGACTCAGTAGCTCAAGGTCTTCCGCCAAATCTTGACGCAAAGCACCAGGTACACCAGTATCCGGCAGAGCAGTAATCTCCCGCTGGTGAGTCTGGAGCGATCGGATAGTGGTTTCCAAGCCATTTTCCAGTGCCCGTTTCACCTCGCCCGCCCACTTCAGTTTGTGATAAAGAGCAGACTCTTCCCCTCCCAAACGCTCTGGGGCATCAGAAGCATCCGTTAGCAGCACGTCTGCCAGCTCTTGGTTCAGCGAGCGAAGCCGATCAGCTCTAGGTAGGTTCAGGCTCGCCAACTTCTCAGCAAATGGTCCGTAGTCTCGCTGGTAGTGGGTAAATTGCTTGACCGCTGCCCGACTGATATCCTGCTCTAGGGGAATGACTGCTTCCCCGCTCAATTCTGTCAACCGCTGAGCAGCACGAGCCAAAACATCAATCGAGGGCTTCACATCCCGCAGCGACACCCCGATATTGCCGAAGCTCTTGTTCGTCTTCAAGGCATCAATTGCCTGTTGTCCGTCAATCTGCTTGCGCTCATCAAAGGCAAAGCCCAGGTATTTAGTGAATGAACTCTTGCCGGAACCGTAGAAACCCGATACCCAGACACCGATTTCATTCTCGCTACCAGATTCCATAGCCAGTTGCATCCGATCAAGCAGCTTGCGGAATTGCTCTTCGATACCGTCAGTAACTACATACTCAGAGATTTCCGCTTTTAGGAACTCATCTTGAGCGGTGGCATAAGTGATAACCTTCTCAATCCTCCGATCAAGACCTTTACCTTTACTGAGGTCGAAGAGATTCCGAATAGTCATGGTGATTATCTTGTTGTAAGAAACGGTGATTAGCCACCTACGTGGTCAGATCTATAGTTCCCATCAGCGGGATAATATCCTAAAAATTCCAGGCTTGTCTTGCCGCTGCGCTTGCCAGGGTATAAAAAAACAGTGGGAATGCTGAACTTACCCTGAAGTTGGCTTTCAATGGCACCAATGCGTAGATAAGGGTGAAGCGCTTCCAAGTCAGTTACAAATAGCAAAGTATTCTTTTGCCCTTCCAGTGAGGATAACTTCTCTTCCATCCTTTTTTGGAGTGCCTTACCGTTTTTTAATGCATTAGCCAGCGATTGATTTGCCTTTTGCCAGTCCAGGGGCGCTTTGCGCTCTGCAAGTAGCCACAGGGAGCGGCGCGGATCGTGATGTAGAATATCCTCAATATCCTTGGCAATAGAGAAAATGGTATTGGGTAGTAGTGTATGAAGTGGAATCCAGAAGACTATGCTAACAACTCGGATGCTCAATTGAAATGGGCAAAGGAACTAAAGCCTCGTCTTAATTTGCAAGGTGATGAATCCGTTCTGGATGTCGGCTGTGGAGATGGAAAAATCACGGCTGACCTTGCAACTACTTTACCCAGAGGCAGAGTGGTTGGTATAGATAGTTCCCCCGATATGATTGCTTATGCTACTCGCACCTATGTGGCCTCGGAATATCCAAACCTTTCTTTCGCTTGTGTTGATGCACGTTCTCTCGATTTCGAGCAGGAGTTCCATCTGTGCTTTTCAAATGAGGCGTTGCACTGGATTGACGATCACCAAGCATTTCTTGGAGGTGCGAGTCGCTCGTTGCGGTGTGGGGGTCGGTTGGTTATTGCATGTGGTGGTCAGGGAACCGCGGCGGATATTTTGCAAGTTTTCTCTGAACTTATCTCCTGCGAACCTTGGAAGCAGTATTTTGATGGCTTTCATAATCCCTATTTCTTCTACGGGGATCAGGACTATTCACTATGGTTAGAAAAAGCTGGTTTCAACATTGAGCGCCTTGAGTTAGTTCCAAAAGACATGACGCATTTTGGTAAAGAGGGTTTAGCCGGTTGGATACGCACAACCTGGATACCTTTCACACAGTGCGTTCCTGAGAGTAAACGGGGCGATTTTATCACTCATTTTGTGGAAACATACTTGGAAAGGATTCCGCTTGACCAAAATGGATTTGTACATGTTCATATGGTGAAATTAGAAGTTAGTGCGCTCAAGTCATAATCCTCATAACTTGAGGGCAAATGCATTTGAGTAGCAGTTAAGAAACGGGTCGTGCGTCGAGCAAGTTTGGGAAAGGTAGCTTTCGTCATTCCACGTCCAGGAATCTGAGGCTAAACCTGTTCTTTGTGCAGCAATACTACCAAAGTGACTGTATTTCCACCTCGCAATGCGGTTGGAGCGTTATGTGGATATCGTCTGGCTCAGGCTGACAACGGTGGTAGATTGTATCAAAGGTGTGAGTGAAAGATTGCTTGCAGACAGGACAAAAGTAACGTTGGCTCCCAATACTCAGTAATTCCTTTGTTTATAGGTTTTATCATGACCGCAGAGTAGGCAGGGCATAGCTTTCAGGAAAAAGGCTTATTTTGTTTTCTCGTATGATAATCAATCCCACACTTGCCTGCCGCACGACCACTTGACGGATAAAATCAGCCAGGATTGTATTGGCGCGACAAGTAAATAAAAGTAGAAACTGCTGGAGTGCAAAAGCTTTAATCTAATCGAAAAATCCTAAATAATCTTAGTAATTGTATCACATTGTTGCTCGTAATATAGGTTATTTAATCACCGTCGATTAAATAATTAACGTGATGCAATTGTCTCAAGAAATGACTTAAATAGTTGAGGTGAATTGTCAGGCATTGCCGCATCTAGTTTCTAAATAAAAAACTTTGCTTTGTGCTCGTTGTGCTCTTTGAAAAGTTCCCAGGTTCTACCTGGGAATGCAGGTGGCGAGGCTCTGCTTCGTCTACGATTGAAGGCGATAGACCTGATGCACTCCGGACAAGTGATGGTTTCCACTATTGAGGCAGAGCCTCTAAAATCCTGGTGACTAGGCTCAGCCTAGTCACCAGGATGTTTCTGTAGAGGCTAGGTGCGGCAAGCCTTGGGTGAATTGTTGAGCTAATACAAGATTGAATCGGTAGCACTCGATGAAGTGGTCGTGAATATAATCTTATTTTTATGTCGAGTAGAACTCAGTATTCTACCTGATAGACTAGAACTAATAGACAATGTCCAACACGTTAAGGGTAACGACATTAATTTGATAAGATGAAAACTACTTGGCTACTTGACAAATTTTTGCACTGAATTGGTTACCCGATATGTGTTGGCAGCGACTAGTGGCGTTCGTTCTGGTGATTATTTTATTTGGCTGGGCTCTACCGGCAAAAGCAGCAGACTATCCTCCTCCTCTGTCATTTAGCAATGCGGAGTTGAAAGGACGGGACTTTTCCGGGCAGACCTTGCAGGCATCTGAATTTTCCAACGCCAATATGGAACTGGCTAATTTTGCCGGTGCCGACTTGCGGGGGGCAATTTTTAGTGCTTCTGTGATGACTAAGGCCAATCTGCATGGGGCGGATTTAACCAATGCGATGGCGGATCAGGTAAAATTCACTGGTGCTGATTTAAGTGATGCGGTTTTGGCGGAAACGATTTTGTTGCGCTCTGTCTTCGATGCTACAGATGTTACAGGCGCCGATTTCAGTGATGCGATTCTCGATGGCGTACAAATCAAAGAATTATGCCAACGGGCGAGCGGTGTGAATCCGAAAACTGGTGTCGGCACTCGTGATTCTTTAGGATGTCGATGAAGCGGATTGGTGTGATTGGTGGGGGGCAATTGGCCTGCATGATGGCGGGTGCAGCTCAGGCGCTGGGTGTTGAATTGGTGGTGCAAACGCCTAGCCCTAATGACCCAGCTGTGGCGATCGCTGCTGATACTATCTTTGCCCCAGTGGATGACGCCGCCGCCACAGCCCAGTTGGCTAGTCGCTGCGATGTAATTACCTTTGAAAATGAGTTTGTTAACTTAGACGCTTTATCACCCCTGGCTGAGCAGGGCGTGTGTTTCCGTCCTAGTTTGCAAGCATTGGTTCCCCTTTTAGACAAATACCATCAGCGCTGCTATCTACGGGATTTGGGTTTGCCTCAGCCCAAGTTTGTTGCCCTGGAAAAGCAGGGGAGATGGGGAGATGGGGAGATGGGGTTTCCAGTGGTGCTGAAAGCCCGTCGCCATGGCTATGACGGTCAGGGCACTTTCATCATCAAGGATGTAGAGGCTTTGAAGCACAGGCTAGAAGCAAGCTCTACAAAAAACCTGGGACGTCAACGCCTGTTTTTATTAGAGGAATTTGTCCCCTTTGAGCGGGAACTGGCGGTGATTGTTGCGCGTTCTGCCGCTGGAGAGGTTGTCACTTACCCGATTGTGGAAACTCAACAGCAAGAGCAGGTTTGTCGGCGTGTGCTTGTACCAGCTGACATTAGCCCAGCTGTTGCCGCAGAAATAGAGGCGATCGCTCACACTTTCGTGAATAGTCTACAAGCGGTGGGTATATTTGGGATTGAGCTATTTCTGAACTCGGCAGGCTCGGTACTGGTGAATGAAATTGCACCCCGCACCCATAATTCTGGGCATTTCACGCTGGATGCGTGTGAAACTTCCCAGTTTGAGCAGCACCTGCGAGCTGTTAGTGGTTTGCCCTTGGGCAGCCCAGCCCTTTGCTGCGCTGGAGCGGTTATGGTGAACTTACTAGGGTACGAATATTCCCAGGATGATTACCTCGCCAAGCGGCAGCAACTGGGGCAAATTCCCCAAGCGCATGTCCACTGGTACGGCAAGACTGAATCTCGCCCTGGTCGAAAGCTGGGTCATGTCACCGTTTTGCTGGATGATCGCAACCAGTATGAGGGAAGTGCTTACGCCGGAGGCGGAGGCGTTGCGATCGCGCAAACGATTGAATCAATCTGGTACGGGTGCTCTAGCTGAGCTGTCTAGGCAGATGTTTCCTGATGCTGTTCTAACACTCCCTCTTCCAGCGCCTTAATCACCGTGTGCGGGTCGGCAGATTGCTTCATCACCTCTGCCTCGGGGTCGTGCCGGTCTCTCACACTGGGAATATCGTCGCGCAGTTCCTCGACCAAGGCGATAATTTTGGCGGTTTTTTGCTCGGTTAGCAGGTTGAGTTGCAGGATCAGATCAGCCTGCCTCTGTGCCAGCTTTTCTTGCCGATTTTGCGTAACCAGAACTCCTGTAGTCATCAGGAACGAACTCAGGGTGATAGTTTCACCCAGCCAATTAAACGGAGGAGGGTCGAAATGCGGGATTCCGTTGCGACGGGGTAAGATGTTAGGAAGCACCCAGAGGCCAACCACTAGTAGGATACTGTAGAGGAATACCGGACGACCAAAAAAAGCAGTCACGCCTTCCACAGCTCGCTGGTGTTGGCTCACATCTTGTTCGGCATGCGTGTACATGGCCGTGATAGCTGAGATACTTTGACTCAAGTGCTCCGGCAGTGGGGTTGTTGACTCGCCCCCCGAGACGGGTGGAGTGGTCAAGATTTGGCGATCTGATGCCCAGGAGCTTTCTGGTTGGTCTTCACTGTTCTGTGTAATTGTGCTCACTTAAGCCAGATCACGCGCGAGGTAGAGAGGTCGAGGGTGGTGAGGTTGCTAAGTTAGAACGGAAAAAGAGGAACAAGACGAGTGACCAGAGCGAGAACTGCCCGTTAGGGAAAACAGAGGGTTGAGCTGATTCCCGAGGGTCGCGAACCCAAGCTGGGCTGATAGCAGTAAATATCCAGCCGCCGATTAACACGGCAGTGATTATCAGTAGAGGTAGCAACATTTAGCCTCCTTTGAGTAAAAATACTCAGATGTTTCTTCACCTATGCATACCTTAGCAATAGGAAAAAAGAGTTGCAACATTTATTAACATAAAGCGGTAATTGTAACGTATCGAAACAATCCTCTTAGAAATATCGTGTGCTCTCGTAGCGCCATAAATATTGGTTTATCCGGCGTTAGATCCTCAAATCGGTTCCTACCCGGCGCTCTTGCTTGAAGGGCAACTATGAGTTCACCACGCCATGTGGAATTAATCTGATTAAATTTGCTCAAAGCCGAAAGCTGAAAGCTATAATGAAGAGGAAGTTTCACTGCGACGTTGGTGACTGCCAATAATGTTTTTGATCTATGTCTGTAAGAATAAGGGAACCAAACAGTTAGAGCTGCAGTAGACCGGGCTTGTACCCGGAAACTTTAAGCTAGATACTCTGGTGCCCACCTGGTTTAGACCAGGTCCAAAACTGAGGTAAAACGGCGTTGTGGTGAACTAAATTATTATTGACTCCTCTTGTCTGCTAGACAGGGGGAGTTTCAATAAGTCGAACTTCGGGAATTTTGTATAAATGAATGCAATTTGCTGAATCAGACAGCGTTAGGATAAATCGATTTAAATAAATCTTAATTCGAGTTTAAACGGTTTGTTGCAACTGCTGACTGACCCGTTGTTCCCAGCTACTGTTTTTAGGCTAGGCAATGGCTTAAAATTTATTCATCAACATCTCCCGGCCACGCCTGTTGTTGTGGCGGACGTTTGGGTGCAGGCTGGTGCTACACGAGAGCCTGAACATGGGTCTGGCATGGCCCACTTTCTAGAACACATGATCTTCAAAGGCACCGAGGAGCTGGCTCCTGGAGTGTTTGACAGGGAAGTTGAAAAGCGGGGCGGGGTGAGCAACGCGGCTACCAGCCATGACTACGCCCATTACTTCCTCACTACCGCAGCGCCCTACCTGGAAGATACCCTGCCCCACTTGGCAGAACTGCTTTTAAATGCAGCAATCCCAGCGGATGAATTTGTCCGGGAACGGGACGTAGTCCTAGAGGAAATCCGCCAAGCCTATGACGACCCTGATTGGCTAGGATGCCAGGCTCTGAGCGAGAGTGTTTACCAACGCCACCCCTACGGACGTTCAGTGCTGGGTAGCGAACGAGAGTTGATGCAGCAGTCACCGGAGGCGATGCGCTGTTTCCACCGCGCTCACTACCAACCGGAAAACATGACCGTGGTGATTGTGGGGGGGATTGCCCAGGAGCCTGCGCTGGAACTGGTGAGCCGAACTTTTGTGGGGGCGAATCGGCGAGTCGCGCCTCCTGAGTTTCCCCAGCCGCAGGCAGTGGGAGAACCGCTAATGGCACGCGAATCTGGAATTCGCCGCCAAGAACTGTGTTTGCCTAGGCTAGAGCAAGCCCGGTTGCTGATGGCTTGGACGGGGCCAGGAGTAGATCAACTAAACAGTGCCTACGGTTTGGATTTGCTTTGTGTGCTACTGGCAGAGGGGCGGTCTTCTCGCTTAGTACGGGAGTTGCGGGAAGAGCAGCAATTGGTGCAAGGAATTAGTAGCAGTTTTTCGTTGCAGCGAGAGTCGAGTTTATTTACGATTAGTGCCTGGTTGGAGCTGCAAAATCTGGAGCGAGTCGAGTCTTTGATTTGCGCTCACCTCGATCAGTTGCAGACTACATTGGTTTCACAAGAGGAACTTACCCGTTGTAAACGCCTTCTGTGTAATGAATATGCGTTTTCTACGGAAACGCCGAACCAACTCGCGGGTCTTTACGGGTACTACAACACGATCGCCAAAGCAGAATTAGCGGTGATCTATCCAAATCAGATCCAGTCCTTTCAGGCTGAACACCTCCAGAATTTAGCGCAGAAGTATCTCTCACCGCACGATTACGCGGTAACAGTAATAAAGCCTTGCTAGCAACGAATAACTGATAAATGACAACGGATAACGGAAAACCAGGTGTGATATCTCCACTGCAAAACCAGACTATCCATCGCACTGTTTTAGACAATGGCATTGTGGTGCTTGTGGGGGAAAATCCAGCGGCGGATATCATTGCCGCTCGCATTTTTGTCCGCGCCGGTAGTTGTTCCCAAGCCCAGGAGAAGGCTGGGTTGGCGCATTTGCTCTCGGCAGTACTTACAAAAGGAACGCCAAATCTGTCCTCTTTGGAAATTGCCCAGCGAGTGGAATCTGTGGGGGCGAGCCTGAATACTGATGCTGCTGCGGATTATTTTTTGCTGAGTCTGAAGACAGTTTCGGCAGACTTTGCAGAGATTTTGGAATTGGCGGGGCAACTGCTGCTTGAGCCCACGTTTCCAGAAGTCGAGGTGGAACTGGAGCGTCGTCTGGTGCTGCAAGATATTCGCTCCCAGAAAGAGCAGCCCTTGATGATCGCGTTCGAGCAACTGCGGCAGGCAATTTACCAAAACCATCCTTACGCCTTATCGGGGCTGGGAACAGAAGCGACAGTGTCGCAACTGAGCCGTGCGGACCTCCAGCATTATCATCAAACCTATTTCCGCCCGGATAATATTGTGATTAGTATCGCTGGTCGGGTGACACCTAAAGACGCCGTTGCCCTAGTTGAGAAAGTCTTTGGCGATTGGCAAGTCCCCCCGACGCCGCTACCCACTCTGACGCTGCCCACTCTGAGTGTTAAGCCACAGCAGAAGATGACGCCGCAACAGACGCAGCAATCTATCGTGATGCTGGGCTATTTGGCTCCAGCGGTGCAAAATACTGACTATACGGCTCTGAAATTGCTCTCTACCTACTTGGGAAATGGGCTTTCCAGCCGCTTGTTTGTGGAATTGCGGGAGAAGCGGGGCTTAGCTTACGAAGTTTCGGCGTTTTACCCGACACGCCTGGAACCATCGACCTTTGTGGTCTACATGGGCACGGCTCCAGAAAACACTGCGATCGCGCTTTCGGGACTGCGGACAGAAGTTGAGCTATTGTGTAGCGCCCAGCTTGAAGATGATGCCCTCCAGGCAGCTAAGAACAAGCTCCTAGGGCAGTACGCCTTGGGCAAACAGACCAACGCGCAAATTGCTCAGCTTTTTGGTTGGTATGAAACCTTAGGGCTGGGAATTGAGCTTGACACCCAATTTCAGGAACATGTCGCCGGTGTTACTGCCGCTATGGCTCAGCAGGCGGCTTGCCGGTATTTGCTTGAACCCTATGTTTCTGTTGTCGGCCCAGAGGAAGCCCTTAACAGTTTGGTTGCACTATCGCAACCAGCGTGATCACGGTGACTTCTGGTGGGCAAAATAGGCGTCCTGGTAGGTGGGTTCCCAGTCCACGATTGATATACAACTGGTTTGTTCCTACTTGATGCAACCCCTGTGCCCATTCCCAATGCCGCACCACTTTGGCACAGTCTTTTTGGATGAATGGCACCCAGCGCCGCACCTGTTTGGGAATGCTGCGGCGGAGCAATTTGTACCATGGCATTGCGGGGCCAATTCCTGGAATCATAATCTGACCGCCATGAGTATGACCTGATAGTTGCAAATCTACCCGCCATTGTTTCAACAGCTTGGCAGTATCTGGATTGTGGGATAACACAATTCGGGGTGTCTCGGCATCCAACTGGCTCATCACGGGTGTTAGATTGAACTCGCGCGACCAATAGTCAGCTAGCCCCACTAGTGGTAATGCTTGTCCGAATGGATAAGCGATCTCATTCCAGAGGACACGAATACCAATGCTAGTCAGGGCATCTGTGATTTCTGCTTTTGATTGGCGGTAATATATATCGTGGTTGCCCAGTATGGCATAGATGCCAGCACGACTTTGTAGGTGTTTGAGTCGTAGTACCAACTGATGGATTGGCGTTGGGTCGTCGGTTACATAGTCGCCGGTCAATAGAACTAAGTCTGGTTCAGCCTGATTGCTGGCTGCGATCGCTTGTTCTAGCATATCTTCGGAAAGCCGCCAACCATCGTAGTGAAAGTCTGACAGCTGCACGAGCTTCGTACCTTGCAAGGATGCTGGTATCGCGATCGCAACTGTGATTTTTTCAACACTCAAAGGCCCAGATAATACCCAGTGCATGACGCTGACTTTATTCCTCTTGGGCAGCGCTTTTAGCTTAGCAGAACTTAACGCAGTGCTCGGAGGAAGCGAAACAAGTTCTCTAACAGGCTCTGGAGTCGGTGGTTTTTTTCGTATTTCTGCTTAGTCAGCTTAAACGCGGCTTTGCTGTTGACTTCTGTCAAAGTGGGGTAGATGTGGATGCCACTGAGGGCAGAAATTTTGAGTTTATGGGACATTGCCAAAACGATTTCGTGAATTAACTCCCCAGCAGCTGATCCAACCAAATGAGCGCCGAGAATCTCACCATTGCGCCGCGTGATGATTTTGGCAAATCCACTGGTTGCGGCTTCTGCCTGGGCGCGATCCACCTCAGCAAAGTCCTGCTTCACCACATAAATATTGTCTCCGTAGCGCTCCCGAGCTTGCTGTTCCGTCAACCCAACCCGCGCCAGCTCTGGATCGGTAAAAGTTGCCCACGGAATCACCCGATAGTTGGCTTTGGTAAAGGGGAAAAACAGAGCATTTTTCAGCACTACATTTGCTTCGTAACCTGCGACATGGGTGAACTGATAGCCGCCAATCACATCGCCACAGGCATAAATGCGGGGATTCGTTGTCTGGAGGAAGGCGTTGACGCTCACCCCCTGCCCCATTTCTACCCCAGCTGTTTCGAGATTAAGGGATTCAACATTAGGCTGCCGCCCAGTTGCCACTAAGATTTCATTCACTTGGGCAATTTTTTGCCCAGCTGCCCACAGGTACTTTTTGCCTCCGACGACTTCGACTTGCTCAACTCGTGTTTTTGTCAGAACGCGGATACCTTCTGATTCAAACTGAGCTTGAACCACTTGTGCTGCTTGTGGCTCTTCTTTAGGCAGGAGGCGATCTGTACTGGCAATGATAGTAACTTGTGAGCCGAGCCGGGAAAACGCTTGCCCCAATTCACAACCAATTGGTCCAGCGCCAATCACAGCGAGGGAATCCGGGCGCGTATTCAGGGAGAAGACTTGTTCATGAGTGAAATAGCCTGCTTGCTCGAGTCCGGCAATGGCAGGGATTGCCGCTCTAGAGCCGGTGGCAATCACAAAAGCTCTTGCTCTTAGGCAGCGTCCATTTACTTCAAAGCTTTGCCTGTCTACAAACAAGCCACTGCCAAAAATGACCTCGACACCCAATGATTCAAACCGTTCTGGTGAGTCGTGTGGTTGAATCGTTGAGATCACGCCTTGAACGTAACCGATCGCTTTGGCAAAGTCAATTTGAGGCTCATTGCAATAGATCCCGAAGCGTCCAGCTTGTTTCACCTCGTAGGCGATGCGTGAGGCATGGATGAGAGATTTACTGGGTACGCAGCCATACCATAGACAATCGCCGCCCAAGCGATCGCGCTCTACTAAAGCCACATGAGCTTTCAGCGAGGCAGCTACACCGGCAACAAGCAAACCGGCAGAACCGCCGCCAATGACAACTAGATCGTATTCAACTGCCATGATCTTACCTAGTGAGACGATAGGGCTGAAAGCTCCCAGGGCAAATGCATTTTAACTGCTTATTGAAAACAATGGTTGTGTCGCAAAAACGATTTGAGGACAGGCAATCCTTCTCAATCCCTGTTTCTTATTGGGCAATATGGGCTTTACCTAAATGTTTTTAAATTTAAATTAGCTAAACTATATACGAATCGCCTCAATAATACTGACTGAAGGTGCTACAGTCAGTATTGTTGTCATTGAGAATCCCGCCGTCTCTAATAAAGCTTGATACTCAGCTTCAGTGCGTTCACAGCCTCCATAATTCAAGAGCAACTGCAGATCGACGAGTTTGCCATAAAATGGTTTGTTGCCAGGAGGTATAACCATTTCTACCAGCAGAAGTATTCCGTTCGGCTGCATAGCTTGGTAGCAATTCTTGAGGATCGCGATCGCGCGTTCATCATCCCAATCGTGAATAATATACCTAAGAAGGTAAGCGTCTCCACCAGTAGGCACTGATTCAAAGAAGTCCCCCGCAACTAGCTGACAGCGCTCTTGCAGTCCAAGGGTTTCAATCAAAGGTCTTGCATCTTCAATCACATGTGGCAAATCAAATAGGACACCATTCATGGTCAAATTTGCCTTTAGAATAGAGGAAACAAGAGTGCCACGTCCACCTGCAATCTCAACTAAGTTGCAGATTGATGAGAAGTCATAACCAGCTACAATCGCAGGATCTTGCTTATTAGAAAAACTGCTTATTGCCTGATTGTATATTTTCGCAGCAGAGGGCTCGGCAGCTAAGTAATCAAACATCTCCATGCCGAAGATATTCTTGAATACAGGTTTGCCAGTTTTTACACTTTCAAGTAAATGACCCCAAGGTTGCCATTCCCAAGATTGACCAGACCTGATAGCGTAAGCACGTAGTGAGTTGCTCTGATCGCTTTGAAGACATTCGGCAAGAGGTGTCAACTCAAATTGGCCTGAACTACTCTCAGCAAATATACCAACACTGGCGAGGGCACGCAGCAAGCGGTAGAGTGATCGCGCATCTACACCAGTCGCTGTTGCTAATTCATCGTAACTTTTGGAACCATCCTTGAGTAAATCAGCAACGCCAATTTGAGCAGCTACATAAATGGCTTGCGAAATCCAATGACCAACAATCATTTGCTGTAATGCCTGTGTATGCTGCATCTTATTCGTATTTCTATGATGTTGTAAATCTGCTTGAAAAATAAGAGCGTTATGAAATAAGTAGTTGCTAACTCCGGCGAGCTTTTGTAAGTATTTGTCAAAAATTTAGCACTTCCTTAATAAAAACGCAATAGTTTTGGGTTGTGTCGCAAAAACCGGAAAGCGACACAACCCATCAAGAACATGATTCGTAAAGGGCAATGGGGCTACCCTCGTTTTATGGTCACAGTACCTTCAAGGCTTGAGAAATATATCTTATAGCGGTTCCTAGTCGCGTGAGGTACGCTATAACCCTCGACTGGTAAACGTTCTAGCCCTCAGTCGTGTACCTCATCCGCTCAAAAAACGCTACAGTCTTCTCCTGAGAAAGTCTTTGGTCGGTAGTAAACCTTTCCCCCGTTATCTGGTACTACATGGCAACTCTTATAGGAACGATAGAAAGCCTCAAAGATTGACAGATTAGATTGGCGGTAGTAATCTCCCAAAATTGGCTTAATTGCTGATGTTGCCGTCTTCAGATGGTAGTGGGGTATGCTGAGGAACAAGTGGTGAGCTACATGGGTACCGATGTTGTGGTGGATGTCGTTGACTAACCCGTAATCATGGTCAATTGTAGAGAGGGCACCTTTGAGAAAATACCAATCATTGCCGCGATACCAGGGTATCTCTGGGTCAGTATGGTGCACAAAAGTAACCAAGTCTAGCCAGACAACAAAAACAACGTAGGGGCCTATATAGTATTTTAGCAGCCAAATCCAACCCAATTGATAGGTGAGTAAGCCCAGGAAGATCACCATCAATGTACAGCATATAGTGCTGGTAATCACATCCCATTTCTCCGCAGGCCGAAACAGAGGGCTACTAGGGTTAAAGTGGTTTCCTTCCTTGCCCGGAGTGCGTTTAAACAGATACAGGGGATAGGCAAGCAGGACAAAGTCGAAGCGGGCAAACTTCTCAATCCAGGCCATCTTCTGATACTTGCTTACCGTTACCGGATACCAGCTTTCATCGGTATCGATATTGGCAGTATTTTGATGGTGCGTGCGGTGGCTGATGCGCCAGCCGTGGAAAGGTACCAACAGCGGTGTATGGGAGAGATGGCCAATCAGATTATTTAGCCATTTGTAGCGGGAGAACGAGCCGTGACCGCAGTCGTGGCCTACCACAAATAATGCCCAGAACATAGTCCCTTGAATCAGCCAGAAAAATGGCCAGAAGAACCAGGAGTCTAGAGATAGAGCGATCGCATATAGTCCACTGATGATAGCGACATCGCGAATAAAGTAGTACAGAGACTTCCAGGCTGAGGGCTCACAGCAGTGGAGGGGAATGGCTGCTTTCAATTCTTTTAGGGTGAATGGGAGTTCCGCTCCGCCCTGAGATACTTTCTCTTCTAAATGCTGTTTTAACTCGACTGTATTGTTTTCCATCATTTTGGAGCGTTGTGTTGCCAAAACTTATTGAGTTTTATTCCCCGATTGTGTTGCTCGATGTGTTTTTGAGATACTTTTTCGGTCGTAACTCAACACTAGTAGGCAACTCTTTTTCAGCTAATGTTTCTCCACCCTCTCAGAGTCATTGGTAGGGCGCAAATGTGAGCGGTAGCGCTTATCTAGTTGTGGAACATAGCGGCAGTCATACACTCATGGAGCTTAAGGGTATTCCCTTTTTTATCGATGTAGCGCATGGGTGTGTGACCTCGTGTAAAGTTGTGTAAACTAGCATAACAACATATTTACATAAGTCAAACCTTATAGCCAGTAAAATCAAAACTATGACTCTGCCTGAGGTAATCTAACTCCGGCTGCAAACGTGGGGCAGACAATTAAACGCATAGCTGAGGTACATCACCCAACTTGTTAATGGATAATCAAGTAATCGCCTCGCTCCAATTCCTCCAACGTCAAGCAGCATCACTGTTGCTCTACCAATCCGTGCTCAACAACGAAGTCGGTCGCGCCTTTCTAGACCTGATGCAAGCTCTACGTCACATATACCAGATGCAAGCTCTACGTCACAGCGACATCGATGAAGTGGGTTGTATCCAAGCCTACGGCAGCTGGTTCAAAGCCCTCGCTGCCAAAAATGAAAGCTGGCAAGACTACCTGATTACTCAAATTCTTACAGATGACAACCCCTTCACTCGTCAAGTTCAGCAGGCAGACTTGGCGAAGCTGCCAGCAGCCCTGATAGCAGCCGCTCAGCAAGATTTACAAGCATTGCAGAGCCTATATCAATGCAGTAGCGACGAGTTGAGCCAATGGGTTAAAACTGCTGCCGGGCTAGCCGTTGCACCCGTCGCCTGGAATCAAGAGCCATCTGGGGTAGGGGCAATTATGAAAGCACCCCAAAGAGCAAAACTGCAACAGTTGGAAAACTGGGCGGACGCCTTGGAGGATCTAGCAGCCTATTACCGGGAATTTGGCACTGGGCTATTTGCACAGTATTGGGCTCTACGTTGGGAATCAGGGCAGCTAGTGGGCATTGGGCACCCCGATCCAGTGCAGCTGAACGAGCTAGTGGGCTATGAGTCTCAGCGAGACGCCTTGCTGAAAAATACAGAGTTTTTATTGGCAGGCTACCCAGCCCTGCATGTGTTGCTCTATGGCAGTCGGGGTTCCGGCAAATCTTCTTTGGTAAAGGGGTTGTTACATGAGTATGGCGATCGCCACCTCCGACTGATCGAAGTTGCCAAATCTGACCTGAAAGAACTACCGGCAATTGTGGAACACCTTAGGGGTATGCCACAGAAATTCATCATCTTCGTAGATGACCTCTCGTTTGAGGAGGATGACGATGCCTTTAAAGCCCTCAAAGTCGTCTTAGAGGGGAATTTAACAGCACGACCGCAAAATGTGGTTGTCTATGCTACCTCCAATCGACGGCACTTGATTCGGGAGTTTTTTGGCGATCGCCCTCGTCCCAATGCTTTGGAAGAAGTCCACGCTTGGGATACTGTTCAGGAGAAACTTTCTTTTAGCGATCGCTTTGGCTTAACCCTGACGTTTGAACCAGCTGATCAGCCCACCTACTTAACGATTGTTCGGCATTTGGCAGCGCAAGCGGGAATTAATCTCAGCCAGGAAGATTTGGAATATCGTGCTCTCCAGTGGGCGACCCGTCACAATGGTCGTTCCGGGCGGACAGCACGACAATTTATTAATTTTATCGGAGCTGCCGAGAAAACCCAATCCCTTTAGGGAGTACCATTATTCTTGGGGGCGGGGTCGCTTTGGGAGTGTCTGTGGAGTTGGTCGGGGTTGGTCGGGGCGATCACCGGGGACTAACTCCTGGTCGGGCTGAGATAAACTATCAGAATTAGCTTTACAATATTTCAGTGCTACAGACTCAGATATTTTATTTCTCTGCGAAGAAAGCGGGTCAAACAAGATAGATTGACTGCAAACATCCAATTTATCTTCGGGAGAAGGAATACAACGTTTTAAGGCTTCAGTGTTACCGAGTGCCGTTTGGATCTGTCTAAAACATTTACTAGTTGTTTCTGTTGCAGACTGGCATAGATTTATCGCGGCGCTCTCGTTCACGGCTTTTCGCGTCTCGGTTAAACATTGATTGGTGTAAGGTGTTGCCATTCGGCATAACTCAATCGCTCGAGCATTGCCCATTAAAGTTTGCGTTTGAATAAAACATTTACTAGTGTAAGGAGTTGCCCTTCGACATAAATCAGCAGCTTGTTTATTATTTATTAATCCCTCTAAATTAGTAAAACATTGAGTTCGTATCCCCTGGATACTGTCCGCTTGAGCTAGGGAAATAAAACTAACACTTACAAAAAGTACAACAGATGAATTTTGAACAAAATAGACAGCATTTTTCCCCAATAACATATATATTTCTTCCCTTCAAATAATTTTTGATATTCAAGACAGGGTAAATGTTCCTTTAGTTCCCAGGCAGCTGCGATGTCAGTGCTTTTAGGGAGGGTAATGAGAAGCCCCGCGAGAGTTGACTGATATCAAGACAGACCCTCTTGAAACGCTGCTGAGTTCGGGGTGTAAGTCTGAGACGGCTTCGTGGTCTATAGAGGCAATCGCACGACAGCTCAGGTTCCGTTGTCTATAATAGAAAATATTGCGGCAAAAATGTTTTTAGAGCCTAGTTAAAAGGCGGCAAATTTTTAAACTCATGGTTATACTGAATAAATGGGATTCTGCCAAGTCACTCTGTCGGAAACTAGTTTTAGGAGTGAGCGCTAGCATTTTACTCTACACCACCGATGCAAATGCTGCTGGGCGGGTGGTTCTGAAGTATGGTGATTTCCGGGGACCGGTCTCTGTTAAAGAGCTAAAGCAGTTCGTTCAAACTGGCGAAACTACCCCCACACTAGAATCTTATTTGAAGGTGGCTGGACAAAAGCCAGCCTTAGCCCGTAAGGCATTGACATCAGGAATAAAAGCTGATCCTGGCTTTTTAAATAACTTGTTGTCCAGCTGGGCTGGACCGATTTTGCTTAACCAAATTGGTGAGGTAGTTCATCCTCCCTCAAATCAAGCAGATGAGCAGGGTTTGCGCTCAGCTTTGGCTCGATCTATTAGTCAAGATGGTGAGGTCTCTCTGTTAAACGCGATTCAAAACTATCCAGCCGACTCGGTTGAAATTGAGGGCGATCGCCTAATCCCTGTTTATAAACGGCTGAGCGTGCTCGCCAAAAGCCTATAAGAACTGCGCGGCAACACAACCGATTTACTCCTGTGGTTGATCGCCGTTACCATTTTCTTGCTTCCTTAACAAGGAAATTGTAATTAGTAATACTTACTTGTGACTTTTAACCTGACTTATTTTCATAACTTTTATGACCGTTCAGGTTGATAAAGAGTGGCTAGAGTGGTTTCGGGGGCGAGACTGCCAGATTCATAAATCGGTTAAAAGTCGGGTGGCCACTTTGCCTACCTTATACCTTTGGGAGGCGTGTCTTCTACTCAATCTATTACAGGGAAGATTTACAAAAATCAAAAATTTAAGTAAGGAAACATGATAATAAGCGATCAAGGTGTCACACTCGTCACACCGACCGAAAGCAAGTCGCTGTGGGTGAATAGTGACCAGGTAACCTGCTTTCGGGTGAGTGGGGATAAGCACGCAGCGTATTCGCTATTTGAGCTCACAGTACCACCTCAGGGTGGTCCACCAGCGCACAAACACCACTGGGAACAGGAAGCGTACTACATTTTGGAGGGAAAACTTTTGATTCAAGAGGGCGATCGCACGTTCAAGGCAACTACCGGGTCATTTGTTGAGATTTCCAAGGGAATCCTGTACAGCTTCAAAAACGTGGGAACAACGCCCGCCAGGCTGCTAGTAATCATCGCACCGGCTTGGTCCGGGAAGTACTTTGAGGAGTGGGTAACCCAGCGACGGAGAACTCCACTCCGCCACCGGGTGGTCAGCAAGAGATGGAAAAGTTGATGGTAATCGCCCAGAAGTAGCAGCTAACTATAGATGCCGTTCACTTATACCCGCACTGTTCGATTTCAAGATACCGATGCAGCTGGAGTAGTCTATTTTGCCAATGTCTTAGTGATGTGTCACGAAGCTTGTGAAGAATCACTGGCTGCATCCGGGATCAATCTCAAGACCTTTTTTAGCAACCCATCTGTTACCATTCCCATCGTCCATGCCAGTGTGGACTTTCTGCGTCCTATGTTTTGCGGAGACCAGCTGCTTATTGATTTAATTACTAAAGAGCGCTCTTGTAATGAATTTGAAATTGCTTACCAAATTTTGGCGGCGGCGGCAGATAAGGTAGTTGCTAAGGCTCTCACCAAGCACGTCTCCATTGATCCAATTAGCAGAACTAGAAAAGAAATACCAGCAGAGATTATTCAATGGCTTCACCAGTGGGGGGAGCCTGGCGACTGAAGTCACGACCTGTTGAAAGTAGCTGCATGATCCGAAAGGTACTGATTGACAATTTGCAACACTTGAGCGCGGTTGAGTTTACCTTGGGAATTGCGGGGCAAACTTTCTACGGGAATCCAATATTTAGGGCGCTTGAATTTGCTCAATTTATCCGAAAGTACGGCTTGCAGAGCGGCACTAGAAACATCTGAATTGCTGGAAACATAAATAGCTGTTACGACTTGTCCCCAGTGCTGATCGGGGATAGCAATCACACAGACATCGTTAACTAGCTGAGTCGCTCTAATGGCTGCTTCAACTTCAGATGGGAATACATTTTCACCGCCAGTAATGATTTTGTTACTGCTACGACCTACGACATTTAAGTAACCTTGGTTATCGAAAAATCCCAGGTCATCTAATTGGAAATTATCTCGATTGGTAAAGAGTTCTGGATAATAACCCAGTGCCAATGAATCAGCCTTAATTGTAATATTTCCGATTTGGTTTACACCCAACAACTGGCCTGTGGGACTGCGAATGGTCACTTTGGCATGGGGTAAAACCTGACCACAGCTCACGGTACCGCCAAGGAAATCATCCGGTTTAAGAGTTACAATTTGTGAGGCTGTTTCCGTCATGCCGTAGGTGGGGGCTAAGCGGATGCCGTAACGTCTTGCCTGTTCCAAAAGTTCAGGCCAAGCAGGAGCGCCACCGAGCAGCACCGTCTGAAAGCGGGATAGCCAGGTTGCCAGCGCTGGGTTCTCTAAAAGACGTTGCAGCTGGGTTGGAACTAAAGATATGAAAAATTCAGATGGTTCAATATCACATTTAACGCCTGCTGACAATTCTTTGAACGGCAGAATAACCAGCTGCCCACCTGTGGTAAAGGAGCGCAGAAATTGCATCAGACCGCTGACATGATACAGCGGCAATACACAAAATGAATTTACTTGCTGGAGCTGGAAATATTGCTGAAAACCTCCTACAGATGCCATCAAGGTTTCCCATGTGTGGATGGCAAAGCGAATCTGCCCTGATGAACCACCAGTCGGAATCATAATCCATTGGGGGTTGAGAATTGACGGTTCGGGGCTGGGGTAATAATCTCTAACTGCTAATCCCCAATCCCCATACCCCAAAATCAGGTCTGGTTGCACCAGCTCAAAGACTTGTTGCCATTCATGTTTTACCCAGCTGGGATTGCAAAGAAAAACGGGACAGCCAGCGGCACTTGCAGCAATGAATCCAGCTAAAAATCGTACTGGGTTGCCCTCAGCTAGGATAATTTTCGGCGGCGTTCCCTGGCGCAACTGCTGGGTTAATTCTAAGTATAATTGCTCAAAGCGTTGGGTAAATTGATGGCTGTCATAACCAATCAGCCAATCATGGTTAGCACGTTTTTCCAGATAGGCTAAAGGTCTTTCCATATACGCTCTAGACAAATTTCATCATCCTCTTCAAACCAATGGTTGATGCCAAACCCCACAGCCCTGTTGTGGTGGTTATTTTCAGCTGCCAGCTTCAGTGCAGCAAGTCTTCCGATCGCGGTTTCAAACACAGAGGAAAAAACGGCATCAATTTCGTGTTCACGGCAAAACTGACGTAGACGGGATGGGGAACCTGCTATGCACGGCTTAATTACAAAAATACCCCGCCAGCCCTGTCGGTACGAAGCTTCGAGCTGCTCAAGCGTCGCCACGGATTCATCCAGCGCCAGCTGGGTAGAATACTGGGTACTCAATTCCAACATGGCATCGAATTGCTCCACTGGTAACGGTTGCTCTAGAAACTCGATGCCAAAGTGATCGCAAGCCTGGAGCCAAACGGATGCTGAGTTCGCGCACAGTCCCCCATTGGCATCCAATCTCAGTTGGGCTGATGCCGGTAGTGCTTGAATCAGCTGGTGAAAAACCTTGAGTTCCTCTTGAATGGTAGCAACGCCGATTTTCCATTTGAAGGTGCGATATCCTTGGTTCCACAGTGTTTGCCATTGATGTAAAGCTGCTTCCCCGGCTGGTAGTAAGCTGCTGTATTGAAGAGGCGGAGGGGCAGAGGGGCTTTCCCTCGCTGACTCAAAGCCAAATTGACAGGCGGGGAGGGTAGCTGGTATAGAGAAAATAGTTTCAGCTGTGATTTCATTTGGCAGCTGGCGGCAAAAATCCAGGGCTTGCTCTAAGGTTTCAGAGCCAAACCAGCTCAGGGGCGCAATCTCACCCCAGCTGACTCGACTTTCATCGCTAAGGCGGAGAATAATGCCCTCCCGGACGTCCCAGCTGCCATGACTTGTTTGTAGGGGTTGCGTAAATCGACGCCGGTAAGGACGAAATACAAATCGGTACCGCATCAGCCGCCTGCAAGCAGGAAACCTAATCCTAATAGCAGGCAAGAGCAAAAATGCACAGCCACGGCGATGAATTTGCAATTAGTGACCTTTTCCGGCTGGTTATGATACTGTTTGACGTGGCTGAATAACTTGAGGGCAAAAGGTAAACTGAGCCAGCACAGCAAAGTCCAAACTGGGAAAATACCCAAACTGACAAATAGACTGGTTAGTCCATAAATGCTGCCGCCAAACCAAGGCAACACCTGGGACGCTCGGGCGGTACCGAGGCGGACAATGGGCGATCGCTTCCCTGCTGCCAAGTCATCCTTACCCTGGTGAAAGTGGGAGCAAAACAAAATTAAGCTGGTTGCAATTCCGACAATGATAGAGGCGGCAAAATTAGTCAGCGACCAGGTTTGGGTTTGGCTGTAGTAAGCCGCCGCCACAGCCAAGGGACCGAAGCAGATCCAGCAAATAATCTCCCCTAAACCCCGGTAGCCAAAACGGAAGGGGGGTCCCTGGTAGCTATAACCCAAGGCACAGCTGATGAGTATCAACCCGAGCACGGTTAGGTCTTGTTGCCACCACGCGATCGCTAGTATCCCAAGTATTCCCAGACCTAAAAACAGATTTCCGATCCAGAAAATTAAAGTTTTGTTTCCAGTCAAGTTAACCAGAGAATGCGCTTTATTTTTATCAACCCCAGTTTCTGCATCAAATACATCATTGCTGAGATTCGTCCAGGCAAGAATGAAAATCGCGGCGGTTAAAAAAGTAGAAAATATCCCGCCATGAATTGTCTTAGTTTCAGCCAAAGCCACAGCGGTTCCTACCCAAATTGGCATAATGGCAACGCTGTACATCGGAGGCTTAATCGCCGCTATCCATAATTTAGTGTTTGGATATTCAATCAGTTTTGTAGTCATCAGATGTGATTAATTGAATTACCAGAAGCTTACTGGGCGGAGGGGGGG
>CAXUIG010000089.1:0-22975 GCA_964250845.1 uncultured bacterium
AAGCATATATCTGGTAATGCTTTCAGCTATCCCATCTCAGGTAACCAGTGCCCATTCCTAGGAATCCGCCTTGAAATACATTCTTTCCCTCAACATCCTTGCGGTTTACCCACCAGGTAAAGTTGAGTAGCAGCTTCTGAAAGACGCGCTCCAGAAACGCTTTATCAGCACGACCGTATATTTTTTGCTCAATCTTGTAGACACGCCACGCCGCCCAAGCATGAACGGGGGGGTTGCCATCACTGAAATTCCATTCATAGGCTGGCAGCTGACCGTTAGGATGCATGTACCATTCCCGTGTTAATCGCTGCAGTTGCCGCTTGGCAAACTCAGGGTCAATCATCGCCAGGGGAATGACGTGAAATGCTAAATCCCAGGCTGCAAACCACGGATATTCCCATTTATCTGGCATGGAGAGAACGTCATTATTAAACAGATGAATCCATTCCTGGTTCCTGATGCCTTGGCGCGACTCTGGTGGCTTCACTTGGGTGGGATCACCTTTTAGCCAATCATACACAACGTAGTAAGAGAATTGTTTGCTCCACAACAGGCCAGCGAAAGCCTGTCGCTGTACATTTCGCTTGTCCTCTGTCACTGCTCCGGGAGGACAGATGCGATCATAGAATTCATCAGCTTCGCGTTGGCGACTTTGGAAGATGGTCTCAAAATCAGCGCCGAACGGTGCCGCTAAATCGGGGGAGTCATTCAGTCGCAACCGGACAATTTTTGTTTCCCCCGCACCGATATTTAATAAATAGTGGGCTGCGGCTTTTGTCCCAATCTGATCCGGATTTACAGCGTCTTTATTGCCGTGAACAATGTAATCGTTAATCCCATCTTTAACGTAGGGATATTCATTGCTCGTCCCGAACAACTTTTGGTTGTTTGTTTCGTTATCGGTGAACAAGACTTCCGTTATTCCTTCACAATACAGCCATCGCTGTCCAAGTATTTTATGAGCAGCTTCTACAAGGCTCAGGCTATTGTCAAACTTAATATTTTTGAGCTTGGGCTTAGTTCTATCATCCTCCCAAGACCAAGTGTTTCGAAACCAGAGAGTCGGCAAAAGATGCAGTTCTTTTTCCTCTGCCCCCCGGTTGCTAACACTGATTTTAATTAAAATATCCTCCGGTGAATTCTTAGCATACTCGACAAAAACATCGAAGTAGCGGTTATCAGCAAACACACCAGTATCGAGCAGTTCAAATTCTGGGTCGCTATAACTTCTGCGGTTATTTTCTGCCACCAATTGGTCATATGGAAATGCTTGTTGCGGATATTTATAGAGAGACTTCATATAGGAGTGCGTGGGAGTCTTGTCAAGATAAAAGTAATATTCCTTAACATCTTCTCCATGATTGCCTTCACTACTTGTTAAACCAAAGAGCCTTTCTTTAAGGATTGGATCTTCACCATTCCAGAGCGCGATCGCAAAACAAAGCCGCTGATGGTTGTCAGAAATTCCAGCAATACCATCTTCGCCCCAGCGATAAGCGCGGGAGCGGGCTTGATCGTGCGGAAAATAGTCCCAGGCTGAGCCATCTGGACTGTAATCTTCTCGCACCGTTCCCCATTGGCGTTCACTCAAGTAGGAACCCCACCGCCGCCAATAAGCCTTGCGAGCGTGGTCTTCTGCCAGTCTTTCTTCTTCTCGTGTCATGTTTTTACAACATCAACCAACTATGATTCAAATTTAAATATAAAGAATTTATAGCCGAACTTCACCACTGGCCTCAATATATCAGCCAGTCATCCAGGAACTATCGTCAGATACTTTAGGGGGTTACCAAACCATAGTTGATCGCCAAATCAAGGGTTGTGACTGAGGCTGGGTAGTGTACGCGATCGCCATCCAGACAACCGTGGCATTCAATTTGAACTAAGAGATGAATAATTCTACAAACTAAGTTTTGTCAACATTTCGAGCTTGGAAAAAATCATCGGTTTTTTTGTGATAAAATCCTGCAAACTTAAGGGCTTGAAGCTGACCGCGCTCGCGCTCTGTCACTGCCAAATTTAAGGTTTATGAATCCCGCCAACCTTTACGAACAAGACTTTTACCAGTGGATAGAAGAAACCGCAGGATTGCTTCGCGTTGGTAAATTATCTGAACTAGACGTACCAAATTTGCTTGAGGAAGTTGAAGCAATGGGTCGGGCAGAGAAAAATGCTGCAAGGAGCAACTTGAGAGTCCTGCTGATGCACTTGCTCAAGTACAAATATCAGTCCGAAAGACGCTCCTCAAGCTGGAAATCTAGTATACGCGAACATCGCTACAGGTTGAGAGACGCCCTTGCCGACAGCCCCAGTTTAAAGCCTTTCGTGGCTGAGGCGTTCAGGCAATGCTACGGCGATGCGAGAGAGGAAGCGGCGGATGAGACAGGGCTGCCTATTGACATGTTTCCAGAGGGCTCTCCATTCAGCTTGGAGCAAGCATTAGAGTTTGATTATTTGCCGGGTTAAATTTTGCTATTGGCGATCGCTCTAACAAATGATGTCATTTGGATTTTTTCTTTATACCTCGAACTGTGTATAAAGTCAAGGCAAATGTCGAATGATGCGGCAGGGATTTCCAGCAGCAACGACGTTGGCAGGTAGAGCTTTGACAACAACACTGCCAGCTCCGATGGTGGTGTTGTCACCGATGGTCACTCCTGGACAAATAATGGCGTTGCCTCCAATCCAGACATTATTGCCAATCTTAATCGGAGCAGCGAGTTCTAAACCGGTTTGACGGATTTCGGGTTCTGTCGGGTGATATGCGGTGTAAATCTGAACGCAAGGACCACACATCACATTTTCACCAATCTCAACCGTATTGCAGTCCAGAATTACACATCCAAAGTTCATGAACAATCTGTTGCCAGCAGAAATATTGCTGCCGTAGTCGCAGTAGAAGGGCGGCTCAATCTCAACGTTAGACTCCACCCCGCCGAACAAGTCCTTGAGCAGCTGCGATCGCAGCTCCTGCTCTTGTTCAGTCGTACTGTTATATATTCTGGTAAGACGACGTGCCCGCTGGCGATCGACAACTAGCGCTGGGTCAGAAGCAAGATACAGCTCGCCTGCCAACATCTTCTGTTTTTCCGTTTTTTCCACCATAAGCGTCATGTCCATCGGGGGTGCCTGCTCACTCTAATACAATATGTCCTTCAACCTCAGCCTATGACCACTCAAATACCTATCCTAAAAAAGAGCGAGTCTGGGTTTTAAGTAATCCTGAAAGCGAAGATGGCTACTACCGAACCGAGTTCAGGCGTGGGCAGGAAATGATATCTGTACGTTCCTGAACTTGTTTTATCAGGCGAGAAAGTGCTATATCCTCCGGTTGTAGAGGAATTAATCAGGGAGGAACAAGCGAGGCGACAACAGCTTGAGCAACGAGCCGAACGACTGGCTGCTAAGTTACGTGAGATGGGAATAGACCCTGATTTGGTTTAGCTTTAGATTAAGCAGTCATTTCAAAAGAGCCTTAAAAGTTGTTTTTTATCTAAATCTGACTTTTTCTTACTATAGATCCGACGTTTTCTAGCTGTTGAGCCAAAAATCGTTGTGTTTTAATACGAGTGCCATCAAAAATAGAGAAAACAAGCACTTAAATTTACGTACCCAGATTCAAGGTTTAGTCCGGGCAAAAATTTGGTTTTACCAAACTATTGTAGTGCATGCTCTAGTGATTTAGTTATTCATTAACTGATACGAGGCGCGGGGTATTAGTTGAAAGCCATATTAACAAATGTAGAACACCTCCAAATATGGAAAAAAACAATATCTCCCCAAGACGGTCTAAACTCTCAGCAGCAAAACAAGCCCTTCTGGAAAAGCGGTTGCAGGGCAAATTTAAAGGGACTTCTTACGTACAGGTTATACCTGTGCGTCCAGAACTCAGTCCTGCGCCTCTGTCGTTTGGGCAGCAGCGGCTGTGGTTCGTCAACCAGTTGACCCTCGGCCAACCCTGCTACAATTTGCCGATGGCAGTTCGCCTGTCCGGTTCGCTCAACTTAGCCGCGCTGCAGCAGGCTTTCAACGAAATCTGGGCACGTCACGAATCCTTGCGGATCATCTTGACAACTGTGGATGACCAACCAGTTCAGGTTATTCATCCTCCCCAGACCTGGAAGCTACCAGTGGTCGATCTGAGTCAGTTGCCTGAAACTGAGAGCTTGACCGAGGCCCATCGGCTGGCCACAGACGAAGCTCAGTCGTGCTTCGACTTGGTGCGAGGACCGTTATTGCGCGTCAAACTCTTGTGTCTGGCCGCAGAGGAGCACGTTCTCCTCGTGACCATGTATCACATTATTTCCGACGGCTGGTCCTTTGGTGTACTTTGGCGGGAACTAGCGGCGCTCTATGAAGCCTTCTCCACGGGGAAGCCCTCGCCGCTCCCAGAGCTTCCGATTCAGTATGCGGATTTTGCGCACTGGCAGCGGCAGTGGATGCAAGGCGAGGTGCTGGAGGCACAGCTCTCTTACTGGAAGCAACAGCTTGGCGGCACTCTTCCCGTGCTGCAGCTACCCACCGACCGCCCACGGCCATCGGTTCAAACCTACCGGGGTGCGACGCAATCCTTAGCGCTACCCAAGACCTTGACCGAGGCGCTCAAGACGCTAAGCCGTCAGGAGAGAGTCACGCTGTTTATGACGCTGCTGGCGGCTTTTCAAACGCTGCTCTCTCGCTATACAGGGCAGTCAGACATCCTGGTGGGCTCTCCAATCGCAGGTCGCAACCATGTGCAAACCGAAGGGCTGATTGGTTTTTTTGTCAATACCCTGGTGATGCGCACCGATCTTGGGGGCAACCCCACTTTTCGGGAGCTAGTGGGTCGGGTGCGCGCGGTGGCCCTGGGAGCCTATGCCCATCAAGATCTACCCTTCGAGAAACTGGTGCAGGAACTGCAGCCGCAACGAGACCCCAGCCGCTCGCCGCTCGTGCAGGTGGTGTTTGATCTCGAGAATACCCCTATGCCAGCCTTAGAGCTTTCAGGTTTGAGCGTACACTCGCAGGTGACTCACAACGGGACTGCACAGTTTGATTTGTTGCTCGAATTAGAAGAGACCTTAGAAGGTCTCAGTGGCTGGTTTGTGTACAACACAGACTTATTTGATGGCTGCACCGTGCAGCGGATGGCGAACCATTTTCAAACCTTGCTCGAAGGTGTAGTTGCTAATCCCGATCAACGCCTCTCGGACTTGCCGCTGCTTACCGAGTGGGAGCGCCTGACTCTGTTGGTGGAGTGGAATCACACCCAGGCAGAGTACCCTGTGGATGGGTGTATTCAGCAACTGTTTGAGGCGCAGGTTGAGCGAACTCCTAACGCTGTGGCGGTAGTCTTTGAAGACTCTGTGCTGACCTACACAGAGCTGAACGCCCAAGCGAATCAGCTGGCGCACTACCTTCAATCTCTGGGAGTGGGACCGGAGGTTCTTGTCGGCATCTGCATCGAGCGCTGCCTGTCCATGGTTGTAGGACTCCTTGCTATCCTCAAAGCTGGCGGGGCGTATGTACCCCTAGACGCCGCGTATCCCAAGGAGCGCTTGGCTTTCATGATGGCAGATACCCAGATCCCGGTGCTACTGACCCAACAGCATTTGGTCAAGGGTCTGCCCAAGCATTCGGCTAAGGTCGTGTACCTTGACGCTGACGCGAGGTTCATTGCCCAAGAGCAGGAGGAGAACCCGGTGTGTCGGGTAACGACTGAGAACCTAGCCTATGTGATGTATACCTCTGGGTCTACCGGGACGCCTAAGGGCGTTAGCATCATACATCGAGGTGTAGTGCGCCTAGCCTGCACAGCCGATTATGCCAACCTGAGTTCAGAGCAAGTCTTTCTACAGCTGGCACCGATCTCGTTTGACGCCTCTACCTTTGAGATTTGGGGTTGCCTACTTAACGGTGCCCGGCTGGTAGTATTTCCCGCCCACACACCATCTTTGTCAGAGCTGGGAGAAGTCCTACAGCGCTACCAAATCACGACGCTGTGGCTGAGTGCTGGCCTGTTTCACCTGATGGTGGATCAGCGGCTTGAGGATTTATTGCCTTTGCGTCAACTTTTGGCAGGTGGTGATGTTTTATCTGTGCCCCATGTGAACAAGCTGCTGCTGAAGCTGGAAGAATGCCAGCTGATCAATGGTTACGGTCCGACTGAGGGCACCACCTTCACCTGCTCGCACCTAATGACACCGACCAATATCGGTATTTCCGTCCCCATCGGTCGCCCGATTGCTAATACCCAGGTTTATGTGTTGGATCACTACCTGCACCCAGTCCCGCTCGCGGTGCCTGGCGAGTTGTACATTGGCGGGGACGGCTTAGCCCGTGGCTACCTCAACCGCCCTGAGATCAATGCCCAGACGTTCATTCCCAACCCTTTCAGCGACGAGCCGGGGGCGCGCCTTTACAAAACTGGGGATTTGGTTCGCTACCTGCCGGACGGCAACATCGAGTTCCTCGGGCGCATTGACCACCAGGTGAAGATTCGCGGCTTCCGCATTGAGTTGGCAGAAATTGAGGCGATCTTAAGTCAACACCCGGACGTGCGGACGGCTGTAGTCGTAGCCCGAGAGGATATGCCTGGTCAGAAGCGTGTGGTAGCCTATCTAGTCCCCAACCAGCAGCCTGCTCCCTCGAGCAGTGAACTGCGCCGCTTTCTGAAGCAGAAGCTACCTGAGTACATGGTGCCTTCCGCCTTCGTGATGCTGGCTGCCCTGCCACTGACGCCCAATGGTAAGGTGAACCGGCAGGCACTACCCACACCAAACCAGGTCAGACCCGAGTTGGAACTCGCCTTTGTGGCTCCTCGAGATGGATTGGAAACCCAGCTCACTAAAATTTGGTCAGAGGTTTTAGGCATCCAGCCTATTGGCGTGACAGATAACTTCTTTGATCTGGGGGGGCATTCGCTTCTGGCTGTGCGCCTGTTCGCGCTGATAAAGCAGCGATGCGGGAAAAGCCTTCCCCTGGCTACCCTATTTCAGCAGGGGACTGTGGAGCAACTGGCC
The DNA here is from genome assembly GCA_964250845.1 of uncultured bacterium. Classification (GTDB taxonomy): domain Bacteria; phylum Cyanobacteriota; class Cyanobacteriia; order Cyanobacteriales; family Chroococcidiopsidaceae; genus CAXUIG01. Next base: position 7,002 of record CAXUIG010000089.1, read on the forward strand.
AGCATCCTGCGCCAGAAGGGATGGTCACCCTCCTGGTCCTCGTTGGTTCCGATTCAGCCCCAAGGTAGCAGACGGCCTTTTTTCTGCATTCATCCTGGGGGTGGGAATGTTCTGTGCTATGCAGATTTAGCCCGCCATCTGGGGCCTGACCAACCTTTCTATGGACTTCAAGCACGAGGCTTGGATGGGAAACAAGCCCCTCACACCAAAATTGAGGAGATGGCAGCCGACTACATTCAAGAGATGCGTGTGCTACAGCCCCAGGGACCCTATCTTCTGGGAGGCTTTTGTCTGGGTGGGATTGTCGCCTTCGAAATGGCTCAGCAACTCCATGCCCAAGATCAGAAAGTAGCGCTCTTGGCGATGGTGGATTGCGGATACCCCATGTGGGAAGGTCCGCAGCCCTCCCATTCCGGCAAAGATCTGAGTTATTACCTCCGTCGCCTAGTTTTCCATTGGCAAAGACAACCGATTAAGGCCCTAGCGTCGCAGATCCACTTCTATTTAATGTCAAAAGTCAAGCAGTTTAGCAATAAGTTTAGCTATCTGTCTAACCAACAGGCTCGCGACCTCGAAACGGTTTTGTTGCTTCTTGCCTTGGCAAGAATGATTTATGAACCGCAGTTTTATCTTGGGAAGATTACCCTGATTCAGACCAGTGCCTATGACAATCGGATACCAGATTGCCAAGTTAAGTGGTCTGAATTAACCCATGAAGGGGTAGATTACCACGTAATTCCAAGTAGTCATGAAGACATGCTTGCAGCACCCTACGTTCAGAGCCTGGCTAATCAGTTAAGGGGCTACCTCGACAGGTCACAGATGGATCACCCGTAGCTCGACCCGATCTCGGTCTCGTCATTAGGTATTATCGCACTATAGAGTTTTGCCACCCTAATGCTTAAATCTGATCAAGCAATTCCATCAGCCATGACGTTTGCACAGGCGATCGCCCTTACCCAGTCCTTGCTATCGCGTATAGAAGCGGCTGAACTATCACCAGCCGAGATTGAAGCGGCAATCGCAGAGTTAGTTAAAAGTGAAAATGGTGCCAGAGGTTTTTTCGTCACCTACCTGACATCCGAGGGGGCTCTGGCAGACAATCCCTCACAGGAAGTCGTGCGGGCGTTACAATCGTCTCCAGAGATTGTGGCAGAACTCTTGGTCAAAAATCTGGCGATGTCTGCTGCTATGGCAGTAACCCATCGTCGCAATGGGTTAGAAGATATGGCCCAGGGGTCAGATCGAGTGCGATCGCGTACAGTCCGTCTGATCCAACTGGTTGAACTTCCTGCCGTGCCCGAACTCTCCCAGAGTCTATTGGATAGTGCCGCTACAGGAGAGGGCAGGTACAAGAACTTTTTAGAACGCTGGGAATACGATGATGAACAACGCCAGGTAATTTGTAAGGCATTGGCACAAGTTTTTCCTCAAAAGTAACTCTTTTTATCCCGGCTCAGACGGCGCGAACCTTCTCATCCTTCACCCGGTTCGGAAGATCAGTGCGCTTATGGACAACGCTTATGGTCGAAAGATACCGCCTGATGGTCCCCGTCTTCTTCGAGCGGACCATCTCCGTAACATATAAGGGTTCCCTTCGCCCAGAATTCATCGTTGTCAGCGAGATCAGGAATTTCGCTGTAGTCAATTGCCTCGTCCGGCATCTCGGCAAGCTCAATGATATCCCGCTGCCTGGAGCGAAAAGAGTCGGGCGTAGCGCCCCCCAGCCTTCAACAACTCCTCGTGGGTTCCCTGCTCTACCAGTTCCCCTGCTTGCAGAACCACAATCTGGTCAGCCATGCGCACAGTAGAGAAGCGGTGGGAGATTAGGAGAACCATCTGGTTCTGAGTAACCGCACGAAAGTGATGGAAAATCTGTTCCTCAGCCTCTGCGTCCATAGCTGCCGTCGGTTCGTCTAGCACCAGGATATCTGCCCCAGTTCGCATGAAGGCTCGGGAGAGGGCGATTTTCTGCCACTGTCCGCCGGAGAGTTCCTGTCCTCCCTTGAACCAACGACCCAGCTGGGTATTAAAGCCTGCGGGGATATGCTCAATAAAGGCTCGGGCCATGCCCTTTTCAGCAGCCCTCTCCCAACGGGATTTGTCCTCTAGGTGGTTTACATCCCCGACGCCTATGTTCTCTCCCACAGTAAACTGGTAGCGGACAAAGTTCTGGAAGATCACGCCGATGCGACGGCGTAGAACCTCAACGTCCCATTCCTGCAAGTCCAGTCCATCCAGCAAGATCTGCCCTGAATCAGGCGTGTATAGCCTGGTCAGGAGCTTAATCAAAGTTGTTTTTCCAGAGCCGTTCTCACCCACAATCGCCAATTTCCCTCCAGGTTTCAGGTGCAGCGAGACTTTTTTCAAGGCGGGTTGCAGGCTACCTGGGTAGCTAAATGACACCTCAAAGAAGCGAATCCCGTCCCCAGGAATCGGACCCTTGGTGGCCCGACCTCGGGGTTTGGGGATGTCCTGCTCCAGGAACTCGTAGAGGTTGGACAGGTAGAGGCTGTCCTCATACATTCCCCCGATAGAGCTGAGGACTGCCGCGAAGGTGGACTGTCCTTGCCGGAACACCGTCAGGTACATGGCCAGCTCCCCTAGGGAAATCTGACCCGCGATCGTCTCTACCACGATCCAGGCGTAGGCCCCGTAGAAGGCGGCGCTGCTTAGCAGGCTCATTAGGTAGCTCCACACGCCCCGACGTATAGTCAGGTCGCGGTCTTCGCCGTAGAGTCGATGGAAGATATCATGATAGCGTTTTAGCATCATCGGTCCGAGCTGGTACAGCTGAACCTCCATTGCATAGTCATCGCGGGCGATCAGGGTTTCCAGATAGTTTTGCTCTCGGGTTTCCGGGGCTCGCCAGCGGAATAAGCGGAAAGCCTGCCCCGCGAAGCGAGTTTCGGCGACGAAGGCAGGCACACCTGCCACCATCAGCACAGCCACGGCCCAAACGGAGAACTGCAACAGCAGGCCGCCGTAGGTCACCAGTGACAGGGTGTTCTGGAGCAAGCTGAAGGTACCATTCACCAAGCTCAAGGGACGGCTCGATGCCTCGCGCCGAGCCCTGGTCATCTTGTCGTAGAACTCTGAGTCCTCAAAGTGAACTAGATCCAGTGTCAGCGCCTTCTCCAGAATCAGTTCGTTTACCTTCTGGCCCAGCAGCACCCTTAGTAAGGACTGGCAGACGGTGAGGCCCTGCTTGCTGAGTGCCAGGAATGCGACCACAACCGCCTCCAGTACTAGGTAGCCTAGAGCGACGCGATTACTTTGCAGCCCGGAGTGAGAAGCAGAAACCACCCCATCGATGATTAACTTGCCGATGTAGGCGACCACTGCTGGCAGCAGGCCAGCCACTAGAGTGAGGATAGCAAGGATTACCGTGAGGGCGCGGCTGGTAGTCCACGCCAAGCCTACAGCCCGCCCACAGTACTGGAACACCGCCAGTGTTTGGCGCAGGCTTTGCCAAAGAAGTATTGGGTTGTTTCTTTTCTTCCGACTCCTCATGTTTTCTTCCAGGTCAAACAAGCGCAAGAGATCTATTGTGCTAGTTGAGCAGAGGTTTCCCGCAAAGGAGGATGCCAGCACAGATAGGCAAGCGAACCAAGCAGCGGCACTAGCGCTATTGCCCAAAACAGTTGGGAATTGCTTAAAAAACCTCTACGAGCCATGTCATCCCCGAGTACTGTCGGGAACAACAAGCAGAACAGGCAAAACGCCAGGCTCATGCCATTAATGAAGCGATCGCTTTGGAACTGCTGGACAAAATCTCCCCAATCTCCAGCCAATAAACCGTATGCCAGCGAGCCAATTGTGAAGAGCGCGAGTACAATACCCGTCAAACGAGAATCTAGCAACTTTAGGAAGGCATCCTTTTGCCCAGAAAACTCTTGATTTGCTTCGCGCAAAGCTAAATAGGGCAACAGACCAATTACTCCCGTTCCTACTGACGCCAAGGCAAAAGGCCAGAAAGGGAGCTTTTGCATCCTGCCATCAATGAACAAAATACAACTGTAGATTTGTAGCCAAACGCCAATCAGGGAAAATAAGGACAGGATAAGTGGGTTGATATCGGACCACTGACCTGTCAATAAGTTTTTAAGTAGCGTCAGTGTTTCCTGCAGGTGAAGCGGAGGAGCCAGCAGCAAGACATACGCAATAAATCCAGCCCATAACAACCATAATGCAATTTTTATGCCCATAAATTTCTCGGGAATATATGCTTGTGGATTTTACTGACAAGAGCATTAACTCCGACCTTGTAGATACACGGAAGTAAAGTCTGGTTTAGAAGTAAACTCAGCCTAAGTTTTTCAGTGAAATTCCCCTTGAACTCATAACAGAGGGAAGTTAAATTTATTTCGTGGTTTTGTTTGGGAATACAGAGATTTTCCCAGGAAGTTGATGCGGACTTACAAACACAATTAGGAAGTAGCAAAATCGAATTTACAGCTTTAAACTGCAACATCTTTTCTATTAACAGAATTAGTGAGATTGAAACATCCGTAATAGGAATATTTCATCTTTGATGTGGAGTGTTTGCGTTCATTAGCGGTTCATATCCTATGGCTTACACAGAGGGACATTTCCATTATGAAGACTGAACGATACTCATGGGGATCAAGGAAAGGCAGCGCGCGTCCAATGCACCAGTTCTTATATGGTCTGGTCGCTGCCACCCTACTGGTGGTTGCAGCGGCACCTGTGAAGAAGGTTATGGCCCAGACCGCGACCACTGGTCCCACCCTCGCCGTGAATGTGGCAGGTAGTCGCTACCCAATCAGCCCCAACATCTACGGCTTCAACAACCCCGGTTTAGACCCCTCCATTAATTCCTTGGCCAAGGAGTTGCACACTTCTGTCGTCCGCTGGGGCGGCGACGCCACCACCCGCTATAACTGGCAAGTGGATTCTTCCAATTCCGGCGGCGACTGGTTTTTCATGGGTGGCAGCGGCAGCTCGAACCCGACGCCGAGCGGCATGACAGACAACCTAGTCCGCACGGACAAGGCGTTTGGGGGCCAAACCATCATCACTATCCCCATAATTGGCTATGTGAACAAAACCAGCGCCTGGAACTGTAGCTTCCCCGTGTCCCAGTATGGTCAGCAACAGGCGACCAACCCCTACGTTCATCCCAACGGTGATGACTGCGGCAACGGCATCGCTCCCAATGGCACCCTGCTCACTGATAATAATCCCCTCGCTAACAGCATAGTCAGCGATCCAACCTTCATGCAGGGTTGGCTCCAACACTTCCAAAGTGTCTTTGGCAACGCCGCCCATGGGGGCGTGCAGTTTTACCAAATGGACAACGAGCCCAGTGGCTGGGGTAACACTCACCGTGACGTCCACCCCGGATCGACTAGCTACGACGACCTGCGCGATCGCACCTACGCCTACGCCTCCATGGTCAAAGCCACCGACCCCAGCGCCAAGGTTCTTGGACCTTCCGATTTCGGCTGGCCAGTCTACGTCGGGTTGAATTCTGATGTTCAGGAACACGGCGGGGTCTGGGACGCTGAATGGTACCTTTCTCAAATGCAGGCCTATCAGCAGCAGCACGGCGTGCGCATCCTCGATTACTTCGACGAGCACTACTACCCGGCGGAGGCTGGCATAGCTAACCAACCGGCGGGTGATGCTAACACCCAAGCTCTGCGTCTGCGTTCTACCCGTTCGCTGTGGGACCCCACCTACACCGACGAGAGCTGGATCGGCTCGTATTACCCGCCAATCCAGCTAATTCCCCTCTTCCATAAATGGGTGAACAAGGATTATCCGGGGACAAAAATTGCCCTTACTGAATACAACTGGGGTGGGCTGGAGTCCATCAACGGCGCATTGGTCGAGGCGGATATCCTCGGGATCTTCGGTCGCGAACGACTCGATTTAGCCACGCTTTGGGGGTCGCCGACACCGACGCAACCAGGAGCCTACGCCTTCCGCATGTACCTCAACTATGACGGGCAAGGCAGTAAGTACGGCAACACTTGGGTGAGTTCGACCAGCGCCGACCAAGGACAGTTGGCAATATACGGGGCGCAGCGCAGCACAGACCATGCCGCAACGCTGATGATCATCAATAAAACTGGCAATGATTTGACCAGTAACCTAACTCTGAAAGGATTCAGCCCAGCCGCAAGCGCCCAAGTCTACACCTACAGTGGCGCGAATCTGAGTGCGATCGTGCAGCAGCCTAATCAGGCAGTCAGCGCTACCGGCTTTAGCGCCACGTACCCCGCCAATTCCATCACCCTCGTTGTCTTGACACCAGCAAACCCGTAATTACCGATAATTTTATCCGCTTTTAATTTGGGGCTGGCTGCTGACTAGGTACTACTTCTGCGCCCAAGTCAGACAGAGGTGGACGCAGACACAAATAGAGCAGGGGGCCGAAAAGCGGTATCAATGCCGTCAGCCAGAACAACTGGGGATTTTTCAGGCCCCGACGCACCATGTCATCTCCCAGGAGCGTGGGAAACAATAGGCAGAGTAGGCAAAAATCCAAGCTCATGACATGGATAAAGCGGCTAGTTTGCCACTGTTGAACAAAATTTCCCCAATCTCCATTGCCCAAGCCATAGGCAACCAGAATGGTCGCGCCTATGGTCAGGGCAACACCAGTCAAGCGCGAATCTAGCAGCTTCAGGAAGGCATTTTTTTTCCCTGGAAACTCTGTACTCGGTTCACGCAGAGCCAAATAGGGCAACAGAGCAAAAGCGCCTACTCCGAACGACCCTGTGGCAAAAGGCCAAGCAGCTATCTTTTGCGATCTGCCATCGATGAACAGCAAGCAGCTGTAAATTATCGGCCAAACACCCATGATGTTGAATAGTGATATGACTAGGGGATTGATGCCTTCCCACTGACCTGTTGAAAGATTTTTGATCAGCTCGAACGTATCGGGCTGATCGGGAGGAGCTAGCAGAAAGGCATAGGCAACAAATCCAACCCACAGTAACCAGAATCCAATTTTTCTGACCATGATTATTGCTGATTATTTCAAGGCTTCAGATAGGTAATCGGCGGCGGCTTCCACCACTGCGATCGCAGTCTCGTAATTCATTCGAGTTGGCCCTAGCACGCCCACACTCCCCACTGGTACCGAACCTCGCTGGTAGGTAGAAGAAATCAACGTGCAGGTGCGTATAGGTTGTAAGGTATTTTCCGACCCAATCCGAATTGTCACCCGTCGCTTCGATTTTTCTTCCGCCTCTGGCTCTTCAAAGATTAAAGGCCATAGCTGGTCTTGCTCTTCTTCCAACAGGTGGATAATTGTTTTAACTTGCTGCAACTCGGAAAATTCCGGCTGGCGCAACATTTCCCCGACGCCGCGAATCATAATTTGCGTGGCAGCTGGCGGCTGAGCGCGACGTGTTAAGTCTGCTAGGAAGGTTCTTAAAAAATCGCTATAGCGTTGAAATTCCAGGTCTAATTGGCTCCAGTCGAGTGCGGCTAATTCCGCCAGCGATTGCCCCCGCAGTTGGCTGTTCAAAAAGTTTGAGAGAATCTGCAACTCCCGCTCAACCACTTCTGGATCAGGCGGCGTTTCCTCAGGTGACTTAGGCAACTCCATCAACGCCGATTGTGTCTCATAATTATCCGTCACTACAATCAGCATCACCCGTCCCGGATCAATCTGTACCAGTTGCAGATGTCGTAACCAAGCGGTACTGGTTTGAGGCATTGTAATCAGGCTAATGCAGCCACTGAGCGTCGCAAGTATCTGTGAGGCCCCTTGCAGCACGGCTTCCAGGCTCGAATTTTCCCACCTGAGCCGCTCTTGGAGTACCTGCTCCACCTGTCGCGTCAGAACCTCGTCAGGTGTAATCAGCTGGTCAACATAAATCCGGTAGCCAGAGTCCGAGGGGATTCGTCCAGCAGAGGTATGAGGTTGGTAGAGTAACCCAGCTTTTTCTAACACGCCCATTGCATTGCGAATCGTGGCTGGGCTGACACGTAGGTTGTACTCATCTACCAAAGCTTTTGAACCCACTGGCTCAGCAGTGGCAATGTAGTGACGCACTGTTGCCCAGAGTATATGTTGTTGCCGAGCAGTAAGCTGCACTTCCATAGCCGATTTTAACCGCAGGGAAATTTAATTAGGTTTTTAAAAAATTGTCGATATGACTGCGGAAAAACATTAATCTTAGTTTAACTAGAACAACAAATGAGCCATCCTGGTTGAAACAACTGATTTATTACATTCACACTTTGCCCCTTTCGACAGTGGTATTTAATCAGGCTATGAGCGCCCCAATGCAGATACTTTATTTTCCCTTAACGGTGTCTCGCTTTATTGTAGCAATGATAACCATCCGTTTGCTGCTGCTTAACTTCCTTACGGGTTGAAAAAGCCCGTCAGCAATCAGCGATGACGACACCCCAGCCCACCACATTGGTTGGCTGCCTAGGGTTACAAGTCTTGTATTAACTCTAATACCGGGGAATTGTTGGGTCAACCAGAATTGAATAGGCATCGATTCCGCCAGCCACATTTTTGACGTTCGTGAACCCGTGAACGCTCAACCACTGACACATCTGGGCGGAGCGGATGCCGTGGTGACAGATCACCAGCGTTTCGGTCTGGGGGTCAAAGCGGGTCTGGATGTGATCAGCCCAGTCGACAAATTGACTCAGGGGTAGGTTCTCAAAACCTTCGAGCCGAGCGATCGCCACTTCTTCAGGTTCGCGCACATCCACCAACTGTAGCTCCTCTAGGTCGCCCGAGTTGAGGCGGTGGGCTAGTTCTGTTGGCGCAATTTGGGGGATGGGTTGATTGAAAAATTGATTTGACATTTTAAGCAAAGCTGAACTCTGTTTGTTCACACTGCAATTGATTACTCTAGCTCAATGGAAGGCTAATTCCATCTTCTGCTTGCCCCAGACTTGTCTCCGAGGGTACTAAACTATGTTTTAGCATTCTTGCTCTGTATTGGAATTGGAGCAGCTATGTTTGGCTCAGCGGGATGGCGCGTTCGGTGTAACGAATTATGAAGCGACGCTCATTTTTTAATTTCCTAGCAGCCGGTATTGTCGTGCTGCTGTTGACTGGTATCGGTGGCTGTAACTGGTTAATGCGAGAAAGTCCGCTCACCCTACTTGGGGGTGGGAGCCAGACGACTCCAGCGGCAGCCATGCTCGTGTCGAAACAGTCACCGGTTATAATGTCTTTACTAGTGAATCCAGACCGCATAGAGGGGTGGCGGCGACGCTCACCCCTAGAACTAAACCAGCTAAAAACAAGTTTGCTGGCTAACACAGGTCTGGAATACCGGCGCGATATCCAACCCTGGCTAGGCAACGAAATCACCCTGGCTGTCAGCAGCATAGACATTGATCGCGATGCTGAGAATGGGCGGCAAACGGGGTATCTGATGGCTCTGGCAACTGTTGACCCCGCCAAGAGCCGCGAGTTCCTCGAACTGTTGTTTTCAAAGCGGGCGATCGCTGGTAATGAAAATAAAGTAGTTGTTGAACAATACAAAGGCGTCAAGCTGATCTATGAAAATACTAGACCCCAGCTGGAAAAGCAGAACGCTGTTGAACACTCAGATGCCAAAAATGTTGGAATGCTTTCCGGTGCAGTGGTGGGCGATAGGTTCGTCCTATTTGCCAACCATCCCAAGGTGCTACGAGATGCCATCAATAACGTCCAGGCTCCCAGTCTGAGTCTGACCAGTTCCAGCCAATACCAGCAAGCCCTTAGCCTGTTGCCTCCTGCTCGAATTGGCGTGACTTTTCTGAATATCCCAATCCTTGCTAAGTGGTGCGGTTTACAAGCAGAGGCACAGACATATCAGAGCCAGATTATTGCCCTAGAATTGAAACAACAGGGATTGCTGGCTGAAACCACCTTATTAGCTACGTCCTCTGACCAAGAAATTTATCCCCCAGCCCCGGAGCTGTCTCAACCCGTTGGAGCGTTGCAGTATATCCCAGCTGGGACAGGCTTTTCGGTTTTGGGCTCTGATCTGGCCCACATTAAAAATACTGATTTGAACCAACTGTGGAAACAAGTTTCAGCACAGCTATCAGGTTCGGGAGCAAAGAGCCCAGAGATTGATTCAGACCGAAAACTCGCAGGCTACGATGCCATATCTCGATTGGTCAATCAACCGCTGGCAGCTCTTCAGGCGCGCTGGGGGATAGATCTGCCACGGGATATTTTTAGCTGGGTGGAAGGGGAATATGCCTTGGGAGTGTTACCTAATTCGGATCAAAAGGCGCCGGATTTAGTCTTTGTAGCAGAAAAATCAGACGCAGCTGAACAAGGGATTTCACGTCTGGACGCGAACGCGTCATCGCAGGGACTCAGCATTAGCTCCCTTAACCTTGGAGAGCAAAAAATCTCCGCTTGGACGCAATTGACAACCGCTCCTCTTGGCTACACCGAGCCAAACAGAGCATCGATCACACTCAAGGCAAAGGTTGAGGGCGTGCATGCCACAGTGGGTAAGTATGAAATTTTCACGACCTCCGTTGAGGCAATGGATAAAGCCCTCAAGGCACCCCAAAGTGGGTCTTTGGTTGACAATCCCAAATTTCAGGCTAGCATTGCTCCCATCCCCAAACCGAATAAGGGCTATTTGTATCTGGACTGGACGGCGAGTCAAGAGATTTTAGAGCGCCAGCTGCCGATTCTCAAGCTGCTTGAAGTGTTAGGAAACCCGTTTGTGAGCAAAGTGCGATCGCTCACAATCAGTAGTTACGGCAGCGAGAAGGGATTGCTTAAGGGCAGCGTGTTCTTCCGGCTTAATGCCTAGTGGCCGCCAAGAAGTTAAGATAGATTGTGGTATGTTTTGCCCAAAGTAGGTACGGTCTTGTGCTATCTACACTCCTTGCTGATTTTCGCATCATCTTTGAGCGTGACCCAGCTGCTCGCAACTGGCTGGAAGTTTTGTTTTGCTACCCCGGTCTGCAAGCGCTCGTGTTCCACCGCCTAGCTCACTGGCTCTATCGCCAAGGCATTCCCTTGATCCCTCGCTTAATTTCCCAGGTCGCTCGTTTTTTTACTGGGATTGAAATCCATCCTGGCGCCGTAATTGGGCGAGGTTTTTTTATTGACCACGGGATGGGGGTTGTGATTGGGGAAACAGCGATTGTGGGAAACTATGCCCTGATCTATCAGGGTGTGACCCTCGGCGGTACTGGTAAAGAGTGCGGCAAGCGCCATCCCACATTAGGGGATAATGTGGTGGTTGGAGCTGGTGCTAAGGTGCTGGGCAATATCGAAATTGGCAACAAAGTCCGGATTGGCGCTGGGTCAGTCGTTCTGCGGAATGTCCCTTCTGATTGCACGGTGGTAGGCGTACCGGGTCGAATCATCTATCGCTCTGGAGTTCGGGTTGACCCGCTGGAACATGGAAGCTTACCCGATTCGGAAGCTCAGGTAATTCGCGCCCTAGTTGACCGGATTGAGTCGCTCGAACAACAAATCACAACGTTGCAGCACCACCAGCTCTCGCCTACATCTTCTCTTTTAGCAGCTCACTCAGAGTTGCCACCCCATTCACCCGATGCTGGCGCTCACGTTGTCTCTAGCTGTTACCTCAGAGATAAGGCGATTCAGGAGTTTCTGGATGGCGCTGGCATTTGATCAGCAGTTCAGGGATTAATAGCTTGTGTAGACCAGGCTTGATCGCTGTCGCGGTGGTAGAGCCATCGGTTTTGGGGTTCTGGGCGCAATTCCAAGTGATCTACCTGCACCGGGTCTAGCAACAACAGGCAAAAATCCAGTAACGGCTCGACTGCATCCGATGGTGGCGGCTCAAAGGCAGCAGGGTCGGTCGGTTTACCGGGATGGGGCCATGCAAACTGCAACCGCGCTGCACTAGATAGCTCTTGCCAAGTGAAGGCGCGGGCTTGCTGTAAGGCTGAGTCGGGGTGTTCGGCTCCTACCAGGGTCAAAGAGCCACTAAGGCGGAATTGCTCACGGGTTGTGGGAAAGTACCAGCAAGCTTCTGCCCAGGGCTGGTGCTCAATCTCGGCGGCTTTCTGACTACGGGCATCGGTGACAAATTTCAGCTGGTTGGTATCTTCAAGAAAACCCCGAAAAACGACGGTACGATTCGCTGGGCGATTATTTCCCCGGACGGTTGCCAATTGTAAGTAACGGGCGTAAGCAAGGGTATTGTTTTGGTCAAGAGCACGGGCGAGGGGCGATCGCCAGGGAGCAAGGGACATGGGCAAATTCTGGCTTAAGGGGGAAAATATTTTCGGATTAGAACTCTACAGCTAGCGCAAATCTATTAATTTTTCAAGTTTTGACCCTACATCTAACATCGCGTATAGTCGTAATCTGTCCCAAAGCAACAAGACGATTTATGGTTCGAGAACTTGAGCGTGTACGCCAGACTAGCCAGTTTCCTGAAGCTGCCCCTGCTGCTAATCCGGTGTTTTTTAGGACTTATAGCCGTCGTGGCACTCTAGGGGGGCGTGAGACATGGGATCAAGTGTGCGATCGCACCCTCCAAGGGTTAATCAAGTTGGGCAAGCTTACCGAGGTTGAGGCAGCGCTAATAAACCGAATGCAGCGCCAGCTGAAGTCTCTCCCCAGTGGGCGTTGGCTATGGGTCGGTGGAAGTGAGTGGATTGAAAAGCCAGAAAACTTTTCAGGTGCGTACAATTGCACAAGTACGATTGTACTAGACTGGCGGGCCTTTGGTTTGATGATGGATCTGGCAATGATGGGGTGTGGCACTGGAGCCGTCCTCGAACCAAAATACATCAACCAACTGCCGCCCATCCGCAATCGCCTCAATCTGACTATGCAGGGGGAGATTGGCGCTACTCCTGCCCATCTGCGTCGTGAAGAGACGGAAATTAAGATAGAGGGCGATCGCGTCACTATCCACGTCGGAGATAGTCGCCATGGTTGGGTGAAGTCGTATCAAACTCTGCTGGAACTCTCGAGTGATGAGCGGTTCTCATCAGAGGTGAAAGTTAAAGTCGACCTCAGCGATGTTCGTGCTGCGGGAGAACCCCTGAAGGGCTTCGGGGGCGTTGCCAACCCTGTTAAGTTGCCAGAACTCTATCAGCGTTGCGCGTCTATCCTCAATAAAGCTGTGGGACGACAGCTCAACTCACTGGAGTGCTGTTTATTGATTGATGCAGCTGCTGTAACAATTGTTGCTGGAAATATCCGCAGAAGCGCTGGAATCAGACAGGGCGATAGCGATGACGAGTTATTCGCCAATGCTAAAGCCAATCTCTGGCAGCAAGACGAGCACGGTAACTGGCGAATTGACCCAGAACGAGATGCTTTGAGGATGGCGAACCATACTCGTGTGTTTCACCACAAGCCTACGCTTGAAGAGTGTGTTGACGCTGTTCGTAAACAGTATTATTCCGGTGAAGGTGCAATTCAATGGGCTGGTGAAGCAATAGCCAGAGCTAATTGTGATCTGTTGACTACTTCTGAGCTTAGGCTTTCGTTTCTCAAAGCCTATGAGCTTGGAAACGCTAAAAAATGGTTGCAAGAGCGTTATCCTCAAATACCTTTGAGTGAGTTAGAGCATCGTTTAGCCCGTTACGGGTTAAACCCATGTTTCACAGGTGAAACATTAGTTGCTGTAGCAGACGGTAGGCAGGCAGTTTCTTTTGAGCAGCTAGTAAAAGAAGGTTTAGACGTTCCAGTTTACGCATCTCAAGAAGGCAAAATTACAGTTCGCTGGATGAGAAAACCGCGCATCACTGGTTACAAAGAACCAATTTTAAAAGTCGCATTTGAGCATGGGCTGACAGTGCGCTGCACCCCCAATCATAAGTTTGTAATGAAGGATGGTTCTCACAAAACTGCTGAATCTTTGCAGTACGGTGATGCGGTTGATGCAATGACTAAGTATCACCACCATATTCGAGGTGGGAAACAGGATTATGTATTACTCAGTAATGGTAGGTGTCGGAGTCAAGCAGAACATCGCCAGATTATGGATGAGATTGACCATGATGAATTTTCCCGCAAGTGTGGTGCACTAGCAGAGGTGCAAGAAGCGAATCACAGAGTTATTTCTGTAGAAGCTGATGGTTATGCGACGGTTTACAACGGTACCGTTGATGAGTTTCACAATTTCTATGTTGGGCATCACAATGTCCAGTCTGAACAAGGTAAACCTAAATTCACCTACGTAAATGTACTAAACTGCGGGGAAATTGTTTTTTCTGATGGACACTGCAATTTAAGTGAAATTCACCTCAACCAAATTGATCCCCATAACTATAAGGAACAAGAAGATGCTTTCAATGCTGGAGCGCTATCTGTAGCAGCACTGTTAAACCACAATTTTGTTGAACAGAGATACCAAAAGTCACGTCTTTTGGACCCAATTGTGGGTGTTTCCTTTACAGGACTTTTTGATTTCTTTGTTACCGCCTTTGGTGTAGATTGGTTACGCTGGTGGCAAGAAGGGCGACCCGAAACGAAAGCAGGACTGGAGTTCAAGCGACAGGAACAGGAATACCTGACTCGTTGGAAAGAGATTGTGCATCGGGTAGTATGGGACTACTGCGATCGCCACGGCATCAAACGCCCAAATCGGTGTACTACAGTTCAGCCTAGTGGAACCAAATCTCTCTTGACGGGTGCAAGTCCTGGGTGGCACCCGCCGAAGTCTCAACGATTTATTCGGCGCATCACTTTCCGTAAAAATGATCCAGTAGCTCTTGCTTGCATTGACTACGGTTACAACGTTGTCCCCTCTCAGTCAGACAAAGATGAAAATGGAAATCTCTTGAATGACCCCTTTAGTGAGCGTTGCCAAGAATGGCTGATCGAAATTCCCGTTAGTGTCAGTTGGGCGAATTTACCGGGAGCTTCGTCCATTGATATCTCGAAGTTTTCGGCTCTGGCACAAATGGATTTTTCCCTCCAAGTCCAAAAATGGTATGTGCAACATAACACCTCATCTACAATAGAGCTACGTCAAGAAGAAGTTGAAGCTTTAGGCACTCGTATATACGAAGCTATACAGAATGATGAAGGCTACATTTCGGCAGCTCTTCTGGCTCGTTTTGATGACCATCAAACCTTTCCGCGCTTGCCATTCGAGCCGATATCGAAAGCTGAGTATGAGCAATTGATGAAGGAAGTGGAAGCGCGACGCCAAACAGATGATTTTCGTGCTGCATTGAGTCGATATGACTCAGGTGACTTAGTGGAAGTAGGTCCTACTGGTTGTGATTCCGATAAATGTTTGTTACCAGAACAGCCTCGTACCTTGTAAGCCGAAAAAACACGCTTGGGCGAGGCCGTTAAAGAGAGCCCAGCAACGCGCTAGAATCCCAGAGGAAGCAATTGAAGGGCACGTAAGGATACTCTTTTATGTTCATAGATGAACTGACGCCGATTTTCAAACAGCTCACTCAGCACCCAGTTTCGTTCTTGGGCGGTTTTTTCTCCGGTGCGCTTCGACTCAACCTTTACGATGATCCAGTCAAGAGCTGGGTCGATCAACAGATCGGTTCTACCGCCTATACTTCTTCAACAAGGCAGGCACACAACGGCTTCAGCAGTGGCCCTCAGTCGATTTCGATTGACTAAAATTTTTTTCCATCCTACACTATCTGCCTTAAGGGGGAGAGAAGAGAGCATCTTCCTCCCCCCCTTTTTTTTCTACCTCTAAAGGTAGAAGTAAAGCTGATTTTAAGCAACAGCCTTTGTAAAGCAGCTGACAAAAGCGCAGCGAACGAATAGGCTATCATATGACGGTACGCTTAAGTTCAGCCCTATCACTGGTTGAGTTGTAGGCACTGCTGCCGCATTCGTGGTTGCCGCTCCTTGAAATTCAATCGGGGGAAATCAGACAAGAGCTAGCTTGACTCGCAAAGTTTATCCTCTGTCTGTAGAATGAAGTTGAGCTTCCCGTTCAGATTTACGTGATCGACATGACTATCTACGTTGGAAACCTGTCTGTAAGGATTCAGGTTTGAGGAATTAGAGAAGGCTTGGATACCTCAGCAAATAC
>CAXUIG010000090.1:0-22861 GCA_964250845.1 uncultured bacterium
GTAAAGAATATATTTTTTCCCCCTCTTCCCCTCTTTATTTCTTCCCCTACACCCGTAACCTGCAACCCCACACCCTGGCTACACAGAAAATATGCTTGTCTTTTGGTGGAGCAGTCTGGTAATGGTAGCATTTGTACTCCTTATTTGCGTACTATCAACGACACTCCGCGCGAGTGGATGAAACCTAAATCGAAGTGAAGGAAGAATGGAAGTATCTGTATCGGGCAGTGGATTCCCTTGGCAAGGTAGTCATTACTGAAACCACTTTTATAGTAAGTTAAAGGAGGTTTAACAAGACCGTTTGGGCAACAGATCCCTTTAAACCACCTAGACAACGCCAAACCTGTTCTACGGAGTTCCCCATGTCCCCCGAAGCCGCTCCAGTCCAACCCGCTGTCCTGCTCACTATTATTAGTGAAACAGTGCTGCGAGACCGTATTATCCAACTACTAAAAAGCTATAGTGTAAGTGGCTATACCATTAATCAAGTACAAGGTGAGGGCGGTCATGGCAAACGATTGGGAGACATTGCAGGCTACAACACCAATATTGAAATCAAGACCATTGTGTCACCAGAAGTATCTGATGATATTCTCTGGGACCTGAAAAAGAGTCACGGCGAGCACGCCTTGATCGCCTTCCGACAAAATGTAGAAGCCTTGTATTGATTAAAAACTAACGAATTACTCACCTGTAGGCGATCGCGCCTCACGCTGAAATGGCAACTGCTTTAAATCTGACAGATGTACTCCTGAGCTATGAAATGTTACTTGGTAGCTCTTCGGAGTCGTCCGATTCCAAAAATTCCTCAGTATCCTTAGCACTTACTGCATACTCTTTGGCTTTGGTTGCAAAGGGAAAGGGGAACGGCAGGGCAACGTCATTGGCGAAATAGGGCCAACGACTCCTAAGATTGTGGACGAAGTGAGCTAGCTTGTCGTGTTCGATTCCTGGATGATGAACGACGGCGATCTCTAATAGTCTGGCGTTTCCGGCAGGTCTGCTACCATTATCAAGCCTAGACTGCCATCTACGTAATATATCCTGTTCAGTATCTAAAGGTTTCCTGACGCTGAGGTAGAGCGATGAGCCTGACGGCATTCTCGCTTCGCTTGTTCGCTCAGCATCATCACACACACCCTGCCAACGGAAGAGACCACTGGTTCGACTGCCAAGGGAATCTTTGACAATAGCAACTGGTACTTCACCGTTGTTGCCTCTGGGTCGTAGCCGCACAATCCACAGGCGGTCTCTTTCTTTTTGTTTTGTAATGTAGTGTTTCAATTCATTGGGTAGGTCGTTGGCTGGTAGAGTTGGGTTTTGTAGCCAAGGCAATTTTAATCGAGCATTTTGCGCTTCAGCCATGAATAGCACGCGGCGGTGTTTCTCCTCCTCATCTGCGATCGCGGTACTCAGGCAGTCCTGCAAACATTCGCTAACAAATTTATTGAGAAGATTTTGTTCACGTTCTCTATCCTTAAGCTGTTGTTCATCGCTGATGTCTTCAGTAGTTTCATCGGCATAGGAGTCTGGGTTCCATTTTTCACTAAGTAGGTGTCTTAGTGCGAAAGGAGACGATACCCAGGGAGTTTCTTTAACCGATACTTTTTCTTTCCATAAAGAGGGGGTAGTAAACTCTACTTCTCCCTTTACTGGGTTAACTCGTACCATCAGCACAACGGTATTTGGAATGCCGCTGGCAGTTGTTTTTTTAGTTCGGCGTAAGACATGGAAGCATGTCAGCCACACATGAGGATCAACGCCATCGATTTCCTGCTTGATTAACGGAGGAACAGGCAGAATTCCAAATTGTCGTAGCAAATCTGATACGGCTCGTTTAACCCGTTGTAGACCAGATTTTGTAACCCGCTCCTCGCCTTCCTTAGTGGTAGAAGTTATCCGGTGGATGTGCTGATTGAGATAGCCTGCCTGCATCGCTCCTATTCGCCATGCTAACTTCGGATCAGCCTCCGCTATGAAGGGTTTACGTCTAATTTCGATTAACGCACCGCACAGTCCCTCAGCTGCAGGTAGGAATGAAGCAATCAGGCGAATGCGCTCTTCGAGTAAATTAATTCGACGCTGTTGGCGAGTTCTGCTGGGTACTGAAAAATCGCCGACATCAAGGTTTTGTGTGAGGTCACTAACGTGCTGAGTCTTGATACACAACGAACCTAGTGAGCCTTCATAAATCCTTGCCTCCCTTCGTAAACCAGAAGGTGTTTCATATATATTCGCTTCTCCTTTTGGTGACAAGGAAAGTAGCTGACAAATTTCAGAGATAAGCGCGTCTCGACATTGTGGGGTTTCCCACAAGATAAGTATGGTACGCAGGGAATTCTCAGTTTGACGAAACACAGCCGGTGCTGCGATTAAAGGTCGCAGCATTGGGGTATGTAAATAGTTAGGGTCGTTAGATTTCTTAGCTCTCTTACGCTTGGTGGATTGGTTTTGGTCTTCAACACGTAGGGGAACAATTTTCTTTTTGGGTTTATCAACGAGCCAGAAAGGCTTAACAGAGCCTGACACCTTTACCGCCTCACCCACTCGCTGAATGGGGAGAGCTTCTTGAATAGCCTGATCGAGGCTGGCAAAATCCCGTGGACTGACACCAGGAAGGCAAGGTGCTTCACCTTGTCGAGAGTCGTAGGCAATAGCAGCTTGTATACCACTGGGTATAACGCCGAACGCTGACCAGTTGTAAGCTGGGTTTGAGGCTAGGATAGTTGGGTTAGGGAGTCTGGAGTCGTTTGTAAGCAGTAGTTCGCTGATGGCTCTTGGCCATTGCAGTTCCCCTTCTTGGCGCTTCATAGTGAGTGGGATGAAGCAGAAAGGTTGGCGCTCACCATCCAACCATCGACGATGGTCACCGATGTGAGCTTTTACTCCTCGATATGGTATGTGCTCCAGAGGCTCTGTGTTCCATCGGCGAACGGAAAGCTGATGGTAAATAATGGGATTGTCGCGCCAAGGGACTGTGTGCAACACAAAACGGATGACAAACGAGATATATGCTCGGTCTAGTCGTTCTTCTCCCTTAGAGTTTGTTAGCATAACCGGATAGGGAGGCCATGACATTAGTTCAGCTCCCTTAAGGCTGACGACTCGGTAGAAGGTCAGTGTGTACTGGTTATCTGCACCAAAGGAGACTATTGGATTTTTGAGAAACTCCGCAGCAAGATAATCTGGAATTGCCTGGTAGAGGATATCTCTTTCTGCTTTGTTTTGGGGATGGCGCAGGGAATAGTTTTTAGACTCCTCCTCCCATTGCCAATCGTCATCATTAAGCCTTGCAAGAATGGACTCAACATTCTCTATGTACCGACTGAATTCTTCTATAAGCCAATCTTTGATCAACATTGGCAAACCAGAAATGTCAGCGCGTTCTGTTGCAAACAACCAAGGCACACCGGGTTTCTGCCAGCCATTACGCACAGTCTGGATAATTGGAGGAAAGCTACCAGCTATCAATGGGTCTAAAGAATTGACTGGCACAGACCGATAACCTTTACCTTGGAAGCGGGCACGCTGTTGAGCTAAGTTGTTGGCGACTTGCCGCCATGCATTCGGAACATGGAGTGTAAAGAAATTCCGTTGCACATCCTGAGTGAGTTCCCAGGCTCCAGGGAGAATGATTTTAGTCAAAGTTTAAGTTCCTTTCTTTCATTCGTTTGAGTGCGTTTAAGAAAGCTCCATAGAGCGATCGCGCCAGAGTTTTTTCTACTGGTCGCTTATCCTCACCTTCGACAAAAGGTTCAAGCACCTTGATGATGCCAACCAAAAGTGAGGTGATTTCGCTGTCCTTATCGCCGTTAGCTGATTTTGGGGCAAACTTCACATCCATAAAATGAACTTTTGCTGGCACACCACCACGCACCAGACGCCCGATGATTTGCCAGATACTCACTAACTGAGTCCAGCAGAGTACCGAGCGCTCTTCTTGTGTCAATTGCTTGAAAGACCAAGCTGTACAGTTCAAGTTGAGCATCTCGGCAGTTGCATTCTGGTAAAAGATATCTCCGACCTTAGTAAGCGTTAGGATTTCACCTCTGGATTTAGCTGCCTCATAGAGAGTAGAGTCCTGTTCATGAGCAAGCGCCCAAGCGTTGAGTTGCTGAACGGTGGATTGCCAGTCATCAGGTACAGGCATAGGTCGGTTTAGGAATAGCACTGCACCAAAGGCGGCCTTGCCTTGAGCGTTAAGAATGTTAACAGCCCGCTCCATCGCCATCAAAGGACTGAATACAATTTGGCTGGAAGTGTTTTTCAAATCCTGTATTTTGCTCCGGGGAATGCCACTCCAATGATCTGGATCTTGGTCACGACGGAGTGTCACGATACCGTCAGGAGCTTCACTTTCGAGCCGATAGCTTGGCTGTAAGATCGAACGTGACCACTCGGCTTCGTCGTAGCTGCCAGTCGAGATTAGAATGCGTTCGCGATCGCCCCACCAGTCAGGATTATCCTGTCCTTGTTGTTTCAACTCCTGGAATATCTCATCGAGGAAGCTGGGTGCCCGTCCTGGCGAGTAGCACATCGCCTTGACCATATCTTCAGCAGCGAGTTTTCGCTTTTGCAGTGGCAGCCCTGATAGGGCGATGAATGTTCCGTTCAGTCTCTGTTTGGGGCTAAAGAAAAATTCACTCTCCTCGATACCTGCGTCGCTTCTTAAGCCATCATCGGTTGCAGGTTGCAGTAATACGGTGGGTTCTATGCTAATATGATATGTTGGCGAACCAGGAGCGTAGCTGGTGCCTGATATCAACACAGTATGTGGTCCATCCCACTCGTCAACTGCAAACAGTTCAGGGAAGCGTAGTAGTAAAGCGCGACCTACCCCGACATAGCGGAAATAGTCCAACTTGCCAGCTTGCTTGATGCTGCGGCGTTCAGGTTTATACAGAAATCCAAGAATGTTTCCAACTGGTGACTCTGGCAAAACTGGGAGATAGTCACGCGGTGGGCGATGCAAGAGGGCTTCGCTCAAATCGTGAAGGTCAATTACCTGACTAAGGTTGAGAAGG
Organism: uncultured bacterium; assembly: GCA_964250845.1. Classification (GTDB taxonomy): domain Bacteria; phylum Cyanobacteriota; class Cyanobacteriia; order Cyanobacteriales; family Chroococcidiopsidaceae; genus CAXUIG01. The sequence continues at coordinate 5,025 of CAXUIG010000090.1, forward strand.
TTGTCAACTAGGAAACCTAGTCGGTTGTCCAGTACCGTAATTAAAATCGCAAAGTGCGTGTTTCGGGTCAGTTCCTCAAAGTCAGTTTCATCTGGAAGGGAAACATGATTCGTTTCCAGCCATTTGCGGCACCACTTAGCAACCTCAGCTAGTGCCTGACGATCACTTTCGGTACTCAATAGGGTGAATGCAAGGTCAGAGAGTTCTCCACCACGACTGCGATTGAGCGGATTTTGCAAAAATCCATCCAACTTGTCCATGATCTCTTTTCTTCGTTCACGTTGCTCTTTAGCATTGAAGTCTGGAGCAATAATGCGTCTGCGCCGCTCTGCCATTTCAGAGCGGGTTCGCTGAGGTTTTTCTGTAAGTTCGCTGCCATTTTCTTCCCAGTGTTGTTCAAAGAGGTCACGGATAATGCGGGCAAAAAGCGAACGACCTGTAAAGGGGGTTTTTCCCAACCACTCAACAAGTTTCGGCTGGGTGAGGAGCCGATGATAGATGCGGTTAGTGGCATTTTGGGCGTAGTAATGTGCGCTCGTCCAAGCAACAAAGCGATCAGCAGCCATGTTGCTGCGATCAGAATTGTAAATAGTGGCGAGGTTGAGTCCGAGTTTATTTAAAAATGAGTTGCCGGAGCCATCGACTAAGACTTCATCGGGTGCAAAGTATTCGTCAAATTGCTTTTGTACCCGGTCGGCTTCATCGATAAATAGAAAGTTACACTCTCGATAAACTGCCTCAGCAAAGGTAAGGTCTTCCTCAAAAATCTGGCGGGGTACACGGGTTTTAATGAAGCTGGCTGAGGTCAATACCCAAACTAAGGCTGTAGCAATATCTTGTTCCAAATGGTGACGCGGACACTTGTAATAGAAGAGACAAGTGTGTTCTTTAGACTCGCGTTCCTCCGAATCCTCATCATCTGCATCAGGGTTGCCATTGTTTAATCCTGGAAACTTTTGGTAAAGGTTGTGGCAGGGTTCTTGCCCAAATGCCCACTTATCTTCTGATTGCACTAGAGCAACGAGGGGGCAGACTGGGCTAAACCAGCGCCTTGCTGGATGCATTGCTCCCTCAGTAACTTCCTTACCCTCACTTTTCAGAATCGGTTCATAGACTTTTTCGAGTTGTTCAGCGCGATTGCTACCAAGCACAGGTGCAGCCGGAATTCCCAGTTGGTGCGAAAACACAGAGGCGATACGCACCGCTGTGGCTACATCATTCACTATCAAGGCACAGCGATATTTCTGCTTAGCTAAGTGGTAAATGAGAACTTCCAGCAGGGTAGACTTGCCTACGTTCAAAAGCCCGACAATGTGGACAAGTCGTTCTAGTTTCAGGCTGGTACCAGGACAGAAATTATCTGACTCAGCATCATATAGCTGTAAGGCAATACGTTGAAGGCAGGTGAGATAATGTGGCTTTAGCCCAGATTCAGACAGTTTACGATCCATTTCATGGGCTTCTAGCAGCAATTCCCCAAAAGTGACCGTAAGTGGTGGGTTGTCTTTAGTGCGTGTTCGTACAAGTAATACTTGGGGTGAGGGTGCTATGTTGGCAACGGCTTTGGGAATATCAATGGGAACCTCTAGAGGTGAGTTACCATTTTGAGAAATCTTGCAAAACCAGCGCCCCTCAGTTGCTAATTTGATTTTTCGTTTTTTGTGCTTTGGAGTTGTTAATAGCGTTGGGAGATATATCTTCTGTAAACGATGAGTGTAGGTGCTAGATGGAATCAGTTGGGGAACATCGCTGACATTTTCAAGCTGGTAGATTTTTAGAATCTCAGGTACTTTATTGATGTAATCTTCAAGCGCTCGCAGCCATTGCCTTCCCTTCCGAAGAATCAGGTAGAAACGGGCTTTTTGTACCAGTTGCCAAGAGAGGTCGCTCTGAAGTTGTTTTACAGGAAAGCGATATCCCTTAAGCAGAGCCTCAACTGAAGTGGCGGGTTCTTCTGGTGCCACTACCCTAAGCAAAGTAAGCCCTAATTCCACTTCTGCAATAAGTTGGGCAAGCCGCATAACTTCGCGCTGTGCCTGTTCATCTGCGTTAGGAAAATTCGAGGCGACATGATTTTTTAAGTCATCTGAATCACGGAGTGCTTTGCACAGTTTTTTGCGCCATTTGTAAATGTCACGCATTGTTTTTCTTCTTTAGAACTTCTTCGACCTTGGTAATGATTTCGCTAAAGAGCATCAAGCGCACTCCGCCAAGTTCAGATTCGAGCTGTTCGCGTACCACCTTGATCCGCAAATACTCTTCTCGCTCGTCTGGGAAGACTACAAAAGTTTCCGTTGCGTCAAACCGATATTCCACAGTCTGCAAACGCTTTTCATCTAGGTACGACCAATCTTTAACATCAATTGCCCAGCGGAGTTTGCGGGGTAACTCCACGAGTAAGTCAAATTCATCAACCAGCGGCCATAGAGTGACGCGGGCACCCAGTTTTGTAAGTTCTTCCTTGAGCTGAATTTCCCAAATCCCCGGCAGTGTCCCGTACTGATGCATGCCTTGAGTAACAGCTTTCCAATCCTCAGCTTCATCTTTGGGCATAGGTGGCAGCGGCGGAAGTTTGAGCTTCGCACACAGTGTTTCACACCATGCGTTCCGGCACTTGTAAGTACCATCAGAGCGTCGTCTTTGGACGTACTTGCAGCGGGGGCATAGATGATAAGTGTTGTCCTCTACCAACTTAACCAGATCGACATAGGTTCGCGCTAAGAATTCGCGCAGTGGTCTGAGTTGGGGATCTGACAGCAGGCGGCGGTATTCTGAGTAGGGGAGGGCGGGCTTAGTGATAATCAGCTGTCGAAAGGCTCGATAGGCATCTTCCAGCTGGTGTCCCCGGCAGTATTCCAATACATCTTTCAGAACGGACTCCTGTACCTGCATCTCCACATCACAACCAGTAACCTGCCAAAATCTGCCAAAGTCCGAAACGAGGCCGTCCTCTAAGAGGGTGACATTCAGTGAAAGGTTTTTGATCTCTAGGGCTGGTGACCAGGAACTGACTGGATTTGAAGCCCAGTCAAAAAAGTCAGGAAGGTTCTCTGGTGCTTTTTCTCCCCGCAGTAGAGATGTCAAGTACATGCGGGACATACCTATGCGGAGAGCCTCCGGCACCTGCGATCGCTTCTGTGCCGAAAGTCCTTCCCACTCCACCAATCCAGTAGCCAGATACCGAAGAGTTTCCGTAACAGATATCGGTAGGGAGGATTCTTCCGGTTCAGGGCTGAGGAGGCGGAGGCTGCGAGCGACATGATCCTCCCATTCCACGTCAATGCCTCGCATCGTCTGCAACCAGCGCTGAACGGTAGCTTTCTGGCGTGGTTGCATTCCGAGTTCTTGACACAATTCTTCCAGGGTCGGCCCCTCTTTGTGGATGCGAAACCATTCCCCAAGTGCATCCAGGATTTTCTGTCGATGTTTGGTGATACTCACGGGGAACCCCGCTCTCTCTAGGAAATTTGCTCCAAGTGTGACACTCTTAAAACTCTAGTGTCAAGGAGATGTTTCAATGTTTCTATGAGGTTTCCAATGTTTCCATTTTACTCGGGCTCAAACCTGCCACATGACCTCATTAGATCTTGGCTGATATATTTTCAATTCCTCGCCCATTTGATGGATTAAACAATGTTGGGTGGCGTGGTAGAAGTGGAGTAGTTGATAAATTGACCAGAAGGTCAAGGCTTGCTATGATTACCACTCCCCTCATCCCAACCAAGGGACTGCGCTTCAACCGTGAAACTGCTCCCGCCTTCTGGATGATCGACATACTCTGGGTGTTGCTAGTAGACGGTAACGACACCAACGGAGCTTATTCGGTGATCGAGCAGTGGATGCGCCGAGGCTCTGGTGCTTTGATCCCACACGTCCATGCCTACAGTGACGAGTGGTTCTACGTCTTCGAGGGCGAGTTGAGTATGACAGTTGGCGAGGAGAGTTTCACTGGTAAGGGCGGCGACTCCGTATGGATACCGCGTGGCGCAGTTCACCACTTCAAGGTCGAGAGCGAGGTTTGCCACGTGCTCAACGGCTATACTCCTGCGGGATTCGAGCAGGTGATCAAGGGCTTGGCTCAGCCAGCTGAGCGCCGTGAGCTGCCGCCATTGGACTTCCCGAAGCCCGACCAGGAGACAGTCGATAAGATCTTCAACAACTATTGGTGCGCCCAAGCCGACGTGCCCTGGGCGCATCCACAATCCGGAATGCGGTGAAGAATAATTTACAAACGCGAGCCCATAAACTTATCCAATCTATCCATTCCTTTCTCAATTGAGGCCATATCTGTAGCATAAGAAAGGCGAATGTGGTCATCTGCACCAAAGGCAATGCCCGGAATCGTGGCAACTTGCTGCGATTCCAGCAGAGCGTCACACAATTCTATAGAGGTCAGACCAGTTTTGCTGATGTTGACAAACATATAGAAAGCCCCATCTGGTTTAGCGCAGCTCAAATCCGGAATAGCGTTTAGTCTGTCAAGCATTACCTGCCGCCGCTCGGCAAAAGCTTGGCGCATCTGTTCCACACAGTCTTGCGAACTTTCGAGGGCGGCTAGAGCACCGTACTGGGCAAAAGTACAAACATTCGAGGTACTGTGACCTTGGATTGTAATCGTTGCTTGAATCAGCGGCTTTGGCCCTGCCAGATAGCCTATTCGCCAACCTGTCATGGAATAGGCTTTGGCAAACCCACTGCTGATAATGGTACGCTCAAAAATTTCTGGTCCGAGTGAACCAATACTGACGTGCTTGGCTCCGTCATAGAGAATATGAGCGTAAATCTCATCAGAGACAACTAAGATATCTTTTTCAACCACCACCTCTGCCAGTGCCTCGATCTCGGCTGGTGTATAGACGACACCTGTGGGATTAGATGGAGAGTTAAGGACAAACAGCTTGGTCTTGGGCGTAACCGACGCCAGGAGTTGTTCAGGGGTGATTTTATAGCCAGTGGAGGCATCTGTCTGGACAATCACCGGCACGCCACTGGCTAGCTTGACCATTTCTGGATAACTCAGCCAATATGGGGCGGGGATGATGACTTCATCTCCCTGTTCAATCAACGCCAGCATTAGATTGAATAGGGAATGCTTGCCGCCGTTGGTCACAATAACATTCTCAGGGGCGTAGTCAAGGCCGTTGTCGGTTTGCAGCTTACGCGCGATCGCTTCCCTTAACTTTGGTTCCCCAGCTGCTGGGCCATACTTCGTCTTCCCCTCATCTAGAGCGTTCTTCGCAGCCGCTTTGATATGCGCCGGGGTGTCGAAATCCGGTTCCCCAGCGCTGAAATTATACACTTCTATCCCTTCTACCTTCATCGCCTTCGCCTTGGCTGCGATCGCTAATGTTATGGAAGGGGATACTTGACCAACTCGTGCTGCCAGCTTCATCTTCACTTCATCCGGCAAAACTCTAATCTATTAAGGATATCCCAGAGTCTTGATTCACATTTGTGTTTTTTACTGCGTTATTCGACCAACTAAATCAATCAAGCCACTGAGTAAAACTATTTATTTTAACATCTGGAGCGCTTAACACACCACCTAAGCCACCTTGTCTCGTAGCCAATGCCGTAGCGTAAGATACCGAAACTTGGCATCCCAAGGCAGTTATTGAGGAGTTTGAAAGTACTGAGCCTCCAAATCCTGGTAAATAGACAATATATTTAGGTTGATGGATTTAAAGCAGGGAGCCATCATCGCACGTCGTACCGGACTTCGTGGCTCTGCCTCCATTCTTGTGCACGGCGAATTTCTTGTACATGGCGGATTTCTTGTGCACGGCGAATTTCTTGTACCCGCCTCCATTCTTGTCCACGGCGAATTTCTTGTACCCGGTCAAAGTCATGATCATAATAATAGCTATCAGCTTTGGCAGGAGTTGCGGCGACATCAACCAAGACTACCAAGCTAACTGCACCAAGGATGAGAGATTTGTACCAACACATAGTCAGTTGTTTATTCACTCTTAGGTTGTTGTCTTAATATTAAAAATTAGAGCCGCCAAGCCACATGAACCGAAAGTCACGAACCTACCATGACTTAAGTCACGTTTGCTATAATCTCGAATCTTGTCCGGCATTCACCCCCGTGCTGCCCTTTCGGGACAGCTCTGTTCAGTCTGCTGGTTGAAAGGTAGAACTGAGCTTGTCTTTTGGTGGAACGCCTAAGGATGTTGGGGGGCAAACGCCATCATTACCAGCCTAACAGCAAATCTATAACACTACCCAGTTTTCTATGAACTCAACATCCGACTTTGAGTATTTTCAAGGAAGTTCTTTTTCTGATCTGTTTGCTCAAGACATCACGGATGCACGTTATGCGTTCATCCTAAATTACCCTGCGACTGCCAGTTGGGCTGCTTACCCCAACACGAAGAAATACTTTCTTCAAGACGGCAGTGATGAAGCCACCAAAACCTCCTACGACAAGATTTGCCAGAAGGAACCTTGGAAAAATCTGGCTGTGCTGGGCGATACCATTCCAGGAATTGTCATAAGTTCGCCGCCTTCGAAGCTGATTAACTACTGGCAGGAGCATTTTGGCTTCAGCTACACCAATATGGAGGAGATGCAACGCTCAGTTTATCTGGATGACCTCAGCCAGAGCGATCGCTTTGACAAAGTCATTACTCTATTTCCATTTGATAGTCTCCAACCTGAAAAACATGCTGTGGATCCAGATACCCACTACCACTTGCTCAGCAAAGTTACACTCGCCGAGTTGGGAGTGCAATGTCCGAAATACTCAAGTTACAGTCTGCATCAAGTCAGTCTCGAAGACATTCAGCTACCAGAGCAATTCCCCTACTTGATCAAAACGTCGCACGGACTCTCAGGAGAAGGAACTTATATTATCAAAAGCGCCAGCGAGCTTACCTACTGCTTTGAAGAACTGAGGAAATATCTCGACATTAAGTTGCTAGATACGATCATTGTCTCGGAGTTCGTACTGAATACTGTGCAGAACTACTGCGTGCAGTTCTACATCAGCAAGGCGGGAGATACTACGCTCATCGGTACCACAAGCCAACTTGTCACCCCAGAGGGCAAATATCTAGGGGGACTGATTCACTACCGCCAAACCGACATGAGCAGATTCTTTCAGATGATTGCTGCCATTGGTCAGTATGCTCACCAGCAGGGGTATTTCGGCTTTATTGGCTTCGACGTGCTGGAAGATCAGGACGGACAACTTTATGTGATCGACGCCAATTTCCGAGTCAATGGCTCGACTCCGCTGTGCTTGCAGCGCCATACCCTCCTGGGACTGGGAAAAGAGGTGGCTAAATATTCTAGCGATTACCAAATAGATGGAACATTGGACTCCATTCTCATCACCCTAAAACCAGAACTTGAGCGCAAGGATTTTATGATCCTGTCGGCTCAAGAATTGGTCAAATACGGAAAAATCTACACTGAAATTTACGGGATCGTGACTGGAGAGACGCTCGAAGAAATGCAGCACATTGAGCAGAACTTACAGGATAAAGGATTGAGGTAACTTCTTTCTGGTTTTGGGCACGCTCTACCGTTAGAGAGCCACCACATCAGGCAGGTGGAGTAATCGCTGTTTCAGGGTATCCAGTCCCAGTCGTTCGATAGCAGAGATAAAGATGGCTTTGGGGTATGCCTGCTGCGCCTCTACCAGTGCGTCAGAATCCACGCCATCAATTTTATTAAAAGCCAGTAATGCTGTACCGGGCATTGTGGGTAGTTCTGCTAGAATCTCTTCGACTGAGCGAATGTGGTCTGCCCAGGCGGGATGGGACAGATCCACTAGATGCAGCAGCGCGTCGGCTTCCGTCACTTCCTCCAGGGTGGCGCGAAAGGCATCCATCAACGCAGGTGGAAGATGGTGAATGAAGCCGACAGTATCTGTCAGCAGCAGATCCCGCCGTTCCTGAGTTTCAGGGTTACCGATGCTGAGTCTACGCGTAGTAGGGTCGAGAGTGGCAAAGAGTTGGTCTGCCGTGTAGACTTCTGCCTGAGTCAACACATTGAGTAGGGTGGATTTTCCCGCATTGGTATAACCTACTAGCGCAATCACTGGAATCGCTTGCTGTTCTCGTTGCTGCCGCAACCGCGAGCGATGTGCCTGGAGTTGGTTGACTTCTTGCTGAAGCTGAGCAATGCGACGCCCAATAGTGCGCCGTTCTGTTTCCAGTTTGGTTTCACCCGGTCCCCGTGTACCAATACCTGCCCCCAGACGTGACATTGCCTGTCCTCGTCCCCGCAGTCGGGGCAACTGATACTCTAACTGTGCCAGTTCAACCTGCAATTTGCCTGCCTGGGATTGGGCACGTTGAGCGAAAATATCCAGAATCACCTCTGTGCGATCAACCACGCGCACACCGATCTGTTCTTCCAGGTTGCGGGCTTGAGAGGCGGAGATATCGCGATCAAAGACAATCAGATTTGCGCCTAGCGTTTGTGCAAGCACTGCAATTTCTTCCACCTTGCCCTGTCCCACCACGGTCTGAGGGTGAGGTTGAGATCGCTTCTGCTCAATAGTTCCTACCAGTTCACCTCTGGCACTTTCCACCAGACGTTCCAGTTCTGCCAACCCAGCTTGAAACTGCTGCTCCGTTATATTCCCGGTCATCAGTCCGACCAGCAAGACGCGATCGTGAGCCGAAGCGACGGGTTGCAGTTGAGCCAGATCAAAGCCTGACTCACGCAGTTCCGTTTCCCACTCATGCACCAGATCATCGAAATCTTCCTCCGTCAATTCATCGAGGCTCAGGGGTGCCGAAACCGTCCAAGGTTGCTCGAAATCGGGTACAACGTGCGCCAGGTAAGCTGCTTTAATCTGCCCTGTTCCATCTTTTCGCTGAGCCGAACTATTACCATCTGTATTCAAGATCACTAGGGCATCGAGCCGCTGATGCACCATTGCTACTAGAGAAGCGATATCGGGTGATTGCGGCTGAACTGCCAGGCAGCGAATACCGCTCAAGCGTTCTGCACTTTGGCGGGGTAGGTCAGAGGGGGAAAGCTGTGTCTGTGCCGGAGTGCCAACTCCCACCCGCACCACCTGTCCCCGCCGATTGATATAGCTGCAGACCGGTCGATGAAGTTCATGGCTGATGGTGGCAAGCTGTTGAGCAAACTCAGAGGTGATGATGCGATCGCCCGGTTGCCGTTGCTCATACAGCCGTTGGAGTTGCTTGATGTGGCTAGACTTTATGCCTTGTAAATTGCCATGAATTGTCTCCATTGAAGTCCTCGTTGAGCGCTGAAGTACCTTGCTTTAGCTGTAGTTCACTTAATTGGAGACTAAATCTTTCCCCAGACTTAAACATATATCTTTAAGCCTTCGGCATTGAGATGCACACCATCTTCGGTGAATTTATTTTGCCTTTTGCCTCCCCCCTTTCTCAGAAGGGGGCAAGGGCGGATCGCCTATTGTGTTAGCTTAGGCGTCAGGCAATGGTGACATCAGGGGAGAGGTAAACGTCCTGGATGGCGTGGAATAGCTTCACCCCTTCTTCCATCGGACGTTGGAAGGTCTTGCGACCTGAGATCAGCCCGGTACCACCGGCTCGTTTGTTAATCACAGCGGTGCGAACCGCTTCGGCAAAATCGTTTTTACCGGAAGCCCCCCCGGAGTTAATTAACCCAGCGCGACCACAGTAGCAATTCAGCACCTGGTAGCGGGTGAGGTCAATTGGGTGGTCGGTTGTCAAGTCTGTGTAAATCCGCTCATTGGTTTTGCCGTAGCTTTTTCCACTGGCTTTGGCAACTGCTTCATAGCCGTGGTTGTATTCAGGCAGCTTCTGTTTAATGATGTCGGCTTCAATTGTGACGCCCAAGTGATTCGCCTGACCAGTGAGGTCGGCTGCCAGGTGATAGTCCTTATCTTGCTTGAAAACGTCGTTACGGAGATAGCACCAGAGGATGGTTGCCATGCCCAGTTCATGGGCGCGAGCAAAGGCTTTGCTAATTTCCTGAATCTGACGGGTCGATTGCTCTGAGCCAAAGTAAATCGTTGCCCCCACAGCTACTGCCCCCAAATTCCACGCTTGCTCCACTGAGGCAAATAATACCTGGTCGTATTGATTGGGGAAAGTCAGCAGTTCATTGTGGTTGATTTTCGCAATGAAGGGGATTTGGTGGCAGTATTTGCGCGAAACGATGCCCAATACACCCAATGTGGTGGCAACGGCGTTGCAGCCTGCTTCGATCGCCAGCTTAATAATATTTTCCGCGTCAAAGTAGATGGGGTTGGGTGCAAATGACGCCCCAGCCGAGTGTTCAATTCCCTGGTCTACGGGGAGAATGGAGAGATAGCCGGTATTGGCGAGACGACCAAATGAATACAGCTGCTGGAGACTACGCAGTACTTGGGGGGAGCGATCGCTTAGTGTAAAAATCCGGTCTATGAAGTCCGAACCCGGCAGATGCAGTAAATCTTTGGAAACTTTCGCCTTGTGAGTGAGCAGGTCTTCTGCTTCTTTACCCAGCAAAGACTCGAGCGATTGGGGCGCAGATAGCGTTGCGGTCATAGCGATTTTCCTCAAAACTTCAGTAGAAGATGTTGCCTAGAAGATAACCATTCTGTGGTTATGATATTACCCAATAGCCAGGAGTGTTTCTCTGAACTACTCCCCATGGCCTCCCTCCCTCACAATTTGCGTTCTTGTTGCCTTAAAATCACCCTTCTTAAGATAGGTTATTAATTGTTTGACGACATCCAGGTTCTTAGCGATGATTCAGTACACTGGCGCACTCGTCACTCTGGCAACTCTTGACACCGAGGATATGGTACTTTTTTATACCAAACTTTTGAGGCAAGAACCAGCAGCCCAGATTCCGAATGTTTATGCTGAGTTTCAGCTTCCAAGCTTGCGAATAGGTATTTTTAGACCAAAAGAAACGAATCGGCAAGAGTTTCAGAATCAAGCCAAAAGTGGAATGAGTTTGTGTCTGGAAGTGAGGGACTTGGAAGGAGCGATCGCTCACCTTACTAACTTGGGATATCCACCAAGCGGGATTTTAACAGCGTCCCACGGCAGAGAAATCTACGCCTACGATCCCGCTGGAAATCGCCTGATTCTGCACCAAGCTCGGGCTCTATAGCTCTAACCCCAGATCATCAGGAGCAACCATGGGTCACGACTTCTGGCTATCTTCCTTTCCTCGATTAGAAACACAAAGGCTCGTTCTGCGTGAGGAAACTCCGCAGGATGCTGAGGCTATGCTTGCTGTATTCTCTGATCCAGCCTTGACTCGGTTTCACGATCTTGATACCTTTACTTCTATTGAGGAAGCGATCGCACTGATTGAGCGCAGAGCCAAGCGGTTTGAGCGAGGAAATGGTATTCGTTGGGGAATTGCCTGTAAGCAAGACAACGTTTTGGTTGGTTCTTGTGGGTTTACATGGAACCTACAAGAACACGCTGCTGAGGTCGGCTATGAGCTTGCCAGCACCCTTTGGAGACAAGGTATCATGACGGAGGCGTTGCGTACTATCTTGCAATTTGGGTTGAAGAAGATGGGTTTGCGTTTCGTTGTTGCTGAAGTCATGCTGGACAACATAGCTTCTAAAAAGTTGCTGGAAAAGTTAGGTTTTCAAAGTCAGGGTATACTAGAACAGCATGGCTTTTGGAAGGGGCAGTATCACGACATGGAGCAATTCGTGCTATTCAAACCCGAAAAGGGAATCTGAATTGCTATCTTCACGACCTTGTTTCCTGTGTTTGAGAGTCAATGACCGAACTCCAGTCGTCGTTCTTCACCGCAGCATCAAGCCTTTCACGCCTTGAGGCGTCACTCTCATCCATCGCCTCCGGTTCTAGACCAAGCGTTGTGTCTGCGATCGCTTGGCGCAATTTGAGTTTTTTCTCCTCGTAGGCATTGCGCTCCACCGCCGACATCGCCGCCCGTGCCGCCTCACCTACTGTGCTGACCCACAACTGAGTCGCATCACCGTTACCCGGTGGAACGGTGCCGAATTCTGAGAGCCATGCATCTCGTAACTTTTCCATTTCTTCGCGCTTCGGGAACTTAAAAGTCTGCACCCGTACAAAAGCGCACGTTTCCTCACCATTTTGGGCGACATGACCTTTGAGGGAGAGCAGCACATTCCGTGAGTAGCCCACGTACTGGGTGCAGCGTTGTGCATCCAACACAGCATACACGCCAGCGGCCTTGACGTTTTGAAAGCGCTTGCACCAAGCCTCAAGTGGCAGCACAAAAGCGCCATTACTTTCGAGGTCAGGAGTAGCACTCACTGTGGCAACGTGTTCGTTGCCAGAGCTATACAAAAAGTCGTGCAGCCCCCGGTGCTCAACAGGTATATTTTGGTCTTCAATTGGCACGTTCTCGTTTGTCTCCACCGGGCTTGTCTCCACTCACTTAATTTCCCGCAGCATCAATCATGATGACGACACTAATGCTATCACGGCAGCGCTCGAGACACCGTGGATTCTTTTGGCCAGCGAGTTATCGGCAGCTGAGGCGGTAATAAAAATGCCCTCTTGGGATGTACCGTCCAAGAGAGCATCAAATGGTGTGAGGAGCTGTGCTCAACGTTTGCTTGATCCAAATCTACTAAGTGAATGTGACAGCGCTGTGACAGTCATTTAGCAATGCTGTGAAGCCGGATCGCGTCCGGCTTCGTACTTTTTCTGGAGCTGGTAGCTTGCTCCCGTCGGGTGACGTCTTCGACACCACCCCTCAAGGTTTTACACTCCGACAGCGGTCTGGAGAAGTGGCATCATGGAAGGATCAATTTTGATGCCCAGTCCCTCTGCAACACGGCGACCATAGTTGACGTCTGCCCGGAAGAAATGACAGAGCTGGCGCATTTGGATATCCTGCCGTGCATTACTCAAGCTACCCACAATGTTATGAATCAGCTGCTCCTGTTGCTCAGGATTCATCAGCCGATACAGCTCCCCTGCTTGGGTATAGTCATCGTTGCCTTCGCGGTGGTCGAAGCGATCAACCGTGGTGTCGCCAAGGTGCATCGGCGGTTCAGCATATTTAGGATTCTGCTTCGGGGCATTATCATAGCTGTTGGGCTCATAGTTGGGAGCCTTGCCACCATTGTCGCCTAGAGCCATCAAGCCATCCCGCTGATAGTGCATGACCGGGCACTTCGGTTGATTAACCGGCAGTTGTTGATAGTTGCCACCGAGCCGGTAGCGGTGAGCATCTGGATAGGACATGATCCGAGATTGCAGCACCTTGTCTGGCGAGAAGCTAATACCCGGAACAACGTTTGACGGAGAGAAAGCCGATTGCTCAACCTCGGCAAAATAGTTCTGCGGATTACGGTTGAGTTCGAGAATACCAACCTCAATCAAGGGATATTCCGAATGTTTCCAAACCTTCGTCAAGTCAAAGGGGTTATCCCGGTGACGTGTCGCCTGTTCTTCGGTCATTACTTGCACACACAGCCGCCACTTGGGATACTCTTGCCGCTCAATTGCTTCAAACAAATCGCGGGTCGCATGGTCTGGGTCTTCGCCCTTGAGCCGGACAGATTCCTCCTGCGTCAGATTCTCAATCCCCTGCATCGTCTTGAAGTGGAATTTGCACCAGACCCTTTCACCTTGAGCATTAATCAAGCTGAAGGTGTGGCTACCATAGCCGTTCATGTGCCGATGGTTTTTGGGCGTCCCGCGATCGGAGAACAGAATTGTCACCTGATGTAGAGACTCTGGGCTGAGTGACCAGTAATCCCACATGGCGTTAGGGTCTTTACAATTGGTTTGCGGATTGCGCTTCTGAGTGTGGATGAAATCAGGGAACTTGAGCGGATCTCGAATGAAGAAAACCGGTGTGTTGTTTCCGGTGAGGTCCCAGTTGCCTTCTTCAGTATAGAACTTAACTGCAAAGCCCCTTGGATCGCGTTCCGCATCGGCTGACCCCTTTTCGCCTCCTACCGTCGAAAACCGGAGCAGGACTTCGGTTTCCTTACCCACTTCTGAGAAAAGTTTCGCCTTACTATAACGGGTGATGTCTTGGGTAACAGTGAACGTACCAAAGGCAGCTGCTCCCTTGGCGTGAACGACCCGCTCAGGAATGCGTTCTCGGTTGAAGTGAGCCAGCTTCTCCAACAGGTGGAAGTCTTCCAAAAGGATAGGACCACGAGGACCCGCCGTGAGGGAGTTCTGATTATCTGCAACTGGCATCCCATCAGCCGTTGTTAGTGTTTTGTGCTCAGTCATTAATTCTCTCCATCCATCCATTAATTGATTACCTGACTCGCTCCTCCTACAGGAAAAGAGATTGAGACACTTACTCCTACCAGTTCGTTCAGATAACGTAGTCGGTATGAGTTTATATTAGCGCATTGACACCCGGTCTGTGGGATTGCTTAGCCTCCACTTCCATCAAACCGATAAGCCGTTTGGAAAAAGATGCTTCCTGAGTCAAAACACCAACATGAGTCAAATCACGGCGGAGCATCTCAGTCGTCGTTCCGTTCACAAGTGAAGTAATTCGCTCCGGATTAATTTTGGGAGTTTCGCTGGCATGAAGTGAAAGCAAATTCCTGCCTAAACGTTCTAGTTGAGCAGAGCGCTCTCCATTATGAGTAATCCCCAAATGAGCTATTCGTTGGTTTACCTGTCCTCCTGCTGCCTGAATAACAACTTGCCAAATTGTGAGTAGACCACTCTCTTGGACTTCAGACGATGCCACCACGGCACGAGCTTCAGCTGGCAAATTGGAAAATTTGTCTAACCAAGACTGGATAATTGGATGCTCTAGGCCCAATAAGTTGATATCTTCAGCTTTAAGCGCTACTTCACGATCAGTAGTAAACAGCATTGAAGGTAGACCCGGTAGTTCCAGCATATACATACCGTCTGAGCGCTCCTCGAACCGTCCACCGTCAAGACGTGCAGCACGTTGAGCAAAAGACATCAGTCGGCGCATACCACGCCCTTGATCGTCAAACTGCTTGTAGTCACCAACGTTAAAACCTTCCAGGTCTTGGAACAACTCAAAAACAACGTGACGGGCAAGGTTGGCATTGGACATCGCCACTTCAACTTCTTGACGGGTGCGTCTGAGAGACGGATCGCGTACTGCCTCCTGATAGAGGTGGTCGTAACTCAGTTGGCTTCCTAACTGACCTAGAATCTGCGATCGCAAATCCTCTGTAACTTGACCTTGCTCATCAATCTTACCCAAGGTTTTGGCGATATCTTGGATTTTTTCTTCCAACAGCAAATAAATCGAACCTTCGATAGTATCTATGGCTACCAGGTTATAAACTTGGGCAGTATCCCTCTGACCGTAGCGGTGAATGCGCCCGATCCGCTGCTCCAGATCCATTGGGTTCCAAGGCAAGTCATAGTTGAACAAAATCCTGGCGAATTGCAGATTGATGCCCTCACGACCAGCAGCCGTACAAATCAACACTCTGGGGCCGTCTTTTCGACGGAATCGGCGTTGGGCAGCGGTCTTCGCACCATGATCGCCCCCTTTGAGGATTTCTACACCCTTGCCAGGGAATGCCTGATTTATAGCATCTTTAATATTGTCTACGCTGCCGAGATAGGTGGCAAAGATGACAATCTTTTCTTCAGGGTTGACCCGCCACATTAAACTGAGAGCGTCCACCAAGACACTCGCCTTGGTTTCCCTTTCACTAGGACAGCGTTGGAGCAACTCCCGAATGCGACGGCGTTCTTCTGGCAAAGCGACAGCCACCATATTGGCTGCGGTTTCTTCACTCGCATCTGCTGGGAATTCACTTTCATCCTGAATCGGGGTAGTTTCAGCAGGGGCATCGCCTTGCTGGCGACGCTTGAGGATTTGCATTTTCCCGTCAGCGATGATCTTATCTACCTCTGCTCGGCTAACGGCATCAGTTCCAAGACTGTAGATCGAGTGGATGAAACACATCACATTGAGTTCTCGCCGCCAGTTCTCCACTAGACCCGCCGGTGCTACGATTAGCGCCCCGAGAAGCTAACTCGGTAGTGGTAAATATGTAGTGATAACTCAGAATTACTAACTCTAAATACTTCAGTTTATGACCTAAGTTTTGTGTGTAGTTTGAAATTATTATGGTTAACTACATTAGAGAATAGATGTTTGAATCAAATGTTAAATGATAAAGTGTTAGTCTTATAGAGAAGTGACATTTATAGATAAATTCTCGATCTATCAGTAATTATGTCTGAAATCAAACCAATTTGTCCCCGTTGTGGGTCTCAGCACACTGTCAAAAATGGCAGGATTCATAACAAAAAGCCTAAACATAAATGTCAAGATTGCGGCAGACAATTTATTGAAAATCCCACCCAAAAATATATTTCGCCTTCCGTTCTTGAATACATTGACAAAATGTTGCTAGAAAAAATCCCTCTAGCTGGAATTGCTCGGGTCACTGGTGTTTCTAAAAAATGGCTTCAGGACTACGTTAATACCTTGTATGCTCAAGTTCCTCAGCAAATAGAAGTGACTTCAAAGCCTCCTGGAAAGTTAACGATTGAATGCGATGAAGCTTGGTCCTTTGTTAACAACAAAGGTAACAAGCTTTTGCTTTGGTTAGCTCTTGATGCTAAAACTAAAGAAATTGTCGGCGTTTATATTGGTGATCGTAGCCGAGAATCGGCATTATAACTTTGGCATTCTCTGCCTCCAGTTTATCCGAGAGTTTTCGGGGGGGGAATCTTCCCCCCCCGAAACACTCGATGTCAATGTGCGGTTTGCTATACAGATTTTTGGGATTCTTGTCAAGGAGTTATCCCCAGAAAACGTCACAAAGCTGTTGGAAAGGATAGTGGTAAAACTAATCACGTCGAAAGATTAAATAATACAATAATACAATGAAACAAAGGATTTATCGTCTGGTTAGGAAAACTTTATCTTTTTCCAAAGAACTAGAAAATCACAGTGGAGCAATCTGGTATTTTATTCATCACTACAATGCATCTTTACCGACTTAGACAGCTATCACTACATATTTACTACTACCTATTTTTGAATTGGTAACAGAACATGGGTGGAAGCTGATTGCTTTGGAGATAATGCCAGAGTACGTTCACTTTTTTATCAACGCGCCAACGGATGAATCCACTTCGCAAATTGCTAAGTGGGTAAAAGGTAGGGCTTCCCATTATCTCATAAAAGAATTTCCTGAGCGGCATTTGCTACCTACCCTCTGGAGTCCTAGTTATTTTGTTGCCACTACAGGTCAGGTTAGTACCGAGGTTGTAAAGAACTATATTGAGAATCAGCGAAGCAAATGATACACGCGATCTTTAAAACCCCTTGTGTCGCGTTTCATCCCCCGGTTAAAACACGGGGGTTCTCACGCTCCCATCTTTTTCGGATAGTTTTGCCCAATCCAACTTCATCAGCAACTAGGAACCGACGGGGGGAAGCATTGGCAATCCGATGTACCAGAACCACCTGATGCGGGAGTAGGTCTTTTTTGCAGCGGCAAAGTTATGGGTTCAATTTTTCCTCTGAAGAACGGAGTTTACTTTCTAGTTCGGTAAGCTTGATACGGATCGCTGGGGTTCCCAGGACGCACATACTCAAGGTGGCCCGAATTTATTAGGGGGTTGAGGTAGCTATTTAGCAGATAGACTTGATTACGATCAAGTATGGTAGCAAGTCCTGATGAAGATAAGTCTCGCCACTCACAGAGCGCGAGGATCACGGAAGCAACTTGGTTTGGCTCAGCCCGCCTTCCTAAGCTCTCAACAGCTTGTCTCAAATGATTGGGCATCTGCTCAAGATCAGTGTAGGGTGAGTTTTTATCTGTAGGGCTACCCTCTAGATTGGATGTTTCTTGTGCAGTCAACCCACTATAGCAGTCCTAAATGAGTTGTAAAAAAATTAAGTATACATAAATATCTTTG
>CAXUIG010000091.1:0-22301 GCA_964250845.1 uncultured bacterium
AATTTACCATGATTTTCTATTATTGTCCATAAAGTTAATGAAGTTTTACTATACCGGAAATGACCCTGCTCATCAACTAGCACATCGCTGATTGTGCCAATCTTGTCATTTGTTCCCTCTGTATACACATCCAGCCCATTGAGGTCATCGCCCCCAAAAGTTTCACGATAGTTTGGATCAAAGTCCTTTAGTTTTAAAAGAGCCATGGTATTCTTCCTTGAATTGTCGATATTGTTTACAAAGGTAGCTTCTAGCTATGTAGCGATCGCCGCCACGGGGAATCGCGGCGAGTTCTTTGCTTGACTACCACTGTAGACTTTCCCATACCTATAGTCCTAAAGCGCTGATCAGTACTTTCAGTACTTCTAAAAATGTAAGGTCAGGCTGAAATTCCCTTGGTATAAGGTTTTTATCAACATAGTTGTGACTAGTTTCTAGCGCTTTTGTGACTAGTTTCTAGCGTTCTTGTGACTAGTTTCTAGCGTTTTTTGTAATGTTTGAAAAACAATACTCAGCAAGTTTTTTTGCCAAATTATCCGACTTTTTTAGACCTTACACAGTTTAAATTGGGGGTAGTTATATTTGCTAAAAAAGTTTTTGCCGATGCAACGAAGTTATCTGGGCTAATTTTATTTCTGCTCGGCGATTTTGTCTAGTTCCAGTTTTTTGATCAGCTGGGGCAGGTCTTTCTGGCAGACATGACGATGACCAGTCTCGACGGCATCAACCCAGGATATGCTTTTCCCCATCGTTGCGGCAAAAAACGCCCTGGACCAGCCTTTAGCTTTTCTAGCTTCTCTGATTACAGTGCCTGGTGGGGGCTGGTTCTGGGGCTGCTTTTTCTGGATATTGATTGCTCGTTGCTGCTCAGGTAAGGTCAAGCTACTTAGAGCTTCGCTTGGTAGATGAAAACGCCATTTAGTATTTAGCAGCTCACTCCAGAAGCCTATAGGTCTTTTAGTGCTATTATCATCTGTCAACCAAGCTGGCCCTGTTTCAAGCTCCAACTGCCATCCAGCTTCTTTAACTACTTTCAAGTCAGTTTCAAAGTCATCAGCCAGTTGCCGACGAAGCTGCCTGTCGTGCTGAGCTTTTGCCACTCGCTCCGGACCGTAAGCGATCTCCATCAGGGTTTTTCCGAGCAGACAGTCACAGAAGCCAGGTTTGATCTGGAAGGTGAGCCAAATCAGCATTCTAGCCGCACCAGCATTTTGCTTGCCAATACTGAATAGTTTTTGGACGGTTTTCTTGGTGATAATTCCCGTGTGGCGGTAGTACTCAGATTTGTTGAGGAAGTATTTCGTCCACGCTCCAGGCTTGCCGATTACTCTTAAGCCGATCAACCTGCTATTGCCAGCCTGATCAGTATCAAAGTCTCGGAGTACAGTGATGTCCCAGATCTTTAAATCGGCAACGGTAAAAGCTCCTACCTGACCATATTTAGGCCATGCAATACAGGCAAGTACCTGGGCTGGTTGCCGTAAGAGGTCATACAAAATTTTCAGCTGTTCTTGCCTGCATAAGTCCCGGCGTTTGATCAGACCTGTGTATTCGAGTAGTTGCCTGTCATCAATTACAAACTCGTCTGACCAGGGTTGCTCAAGGGTTGCTACCTGTGCACAGTAAATCAGGTGAATAGCGCCCGCTCTCGGGTCAAATTTGTCGATAACAGCCAGCGCTGCTTCTTCAGTCAGGGTTTCTGGATGTGGGCTTTCTGGATTGTCGGTTACGTAGTAACAGATTTTTCCTTTACCGCCAGAGACTTTTTTTTCGTAGCTCAGAGTGCTGCTAGAGTCAGCTTTCCAGGGTAGATCCATTTTTTGCGATAAGACTTCACCAACGCCGCGCAAAACTAGCGACAAGGCAGCAAAGTTAGTCTTACCGTCAGGAAACAAGGAGGCTTTCTTGAAGGGTTGGGTTTTTGCTAGGCGCTGCTGGTACTTTAACCGTAACTTTTGAGCAATTTGAACAACTATGCCTTTAGGGCGATTTTGCTCTTCTAGCTCATGTTCTAGTTTCGCTGTCGGTTTCTCAAGGAATTCTGCTTGCTCAGAAGTAAGATCAGCCGCGTTTGGATTCGACCGCCGGAAACTGCTTATTTTTCCTACTATCTGCTGAAATAGAGGCCATCTGGTGCGTAACGCTTCTGCTACCTGTTTCATTTCTCTAAAACACCCCTGACTTTAAGAGATGTCAATACTGCTTGCAGATAAAATAAAGTACTATGCTCTGCTGCCGAGCCCTACCCAGCAATTAGGCAAAGTTAGCTGGGTTCTGGTCCCGCCGGTGCTGAGTGGGAATGGGTGGTCCCTGGCGATCGCCTGCTAGGGCGGCAGTTGCCTCCAGGGATTCTCTTAGTCGCTTGGCGGCATAGATCGACATATCTCGTGGCACGTTAATCCGGTCGCGCAAATATCGCAGGGCAACATCTGACCCCGGCGGCGGTGGACAAGCTTGGCGGGTGATCATGGCGGTTAGGGCACACCGCAAGGCTTCATCAACCAACGGGTCATTAGCCGGGTTGACGCGAATAATATTGGCGCGGTGCTTGAGCACGCGGTGGAGCGCCTCAGTCCGGGAGGTTTCAGGCTCTGGGTATGTCACATCGGGTAGCCCATCCCAGTCGGGTCCGTTGTCCACCCGCACTTTGTTGATTTGCATCTGAGGTTCGCCGTTCTCCCAGCAACCACCCATCTGGGGCGGCAAATCATGCACATGGGTATGGAAGTCGCTCTGAGTGCCCCGGTAGGTGGCTCGGCTTTCCATCGCCGCAAACCAGTCAGACAAGCGCGGGTTTTCCTCGCGCAGGGAGTAGCCCTTGTAGTAGTAGAGACTGGCGTTCATGCGTTCGACATAGGGTGTGAAGATGACATCGACGGTGCCAAACTCTTCCAGGAAATAAGGTCCCGGTGTGGAACCCAGGGCAGCCTCGACCTTGGCGACTACGCCTGTGAATTGGTCGCGGTTGTGCTGCTCTTGCCGTACCGAACCAGCGGGATAGCACAGCCAGGCACACCAGGCTCTAAATAACAGCCGCTCCAGTTGCCGTAGGGGAAGCACCTCCGGGTGTTTCATGCCTAGCCCCAGGGGTCCAAAGACCTGTTCCAGGGCGATCAAAATGTCATCGCTTTCAGTGATAATGCGACCGTCTAGCTCGATGGCGGGGAGCATTCCCGATGGCACCTTGCGCTTGTACCAGCTCTCTTTTTCCCCGTAACAGAACATAGTTACTTTTTCGATCCGGTAGGGGATTTGTTTCTCTTCCAGCCACAGCCAGATTTTCTGGCAGTAGGGGCACCAAGCGTGGTTGTCGCGGTAGAGCGTCACCCGCACATCCGATTCAGTCAGTCCAAACAGACGCAAACTGGCTTGCGCGTTAGTTGTCCCATTGACGGTATCGACTTGAAAGTCCGTGAGGGCTTCTAGTTCTGACCAGCTTAGAGGGGCTATGGTCGTGGCAGTGGATGTCATGTTGAGATCAAAGTATCGCTCTACAAATGTGCATGTGCTTCAGCGGGGTTGCCTGCTGTCAAGAGGCTTTATGTTGCTTTAACGCTGCTCCTTCAGTTTAACCTCAAGCTTCACAATGCCTGATCGCGCTCATCCAGATGAAAGTATTGCGCCTGTTGTGCAGCGCAGTTTTGAAGCATTGTCTGCTATTGTTAATCGGCCTGAGAATATTCAAAAAGTAGATCTCAAATACAAAAACCAATATTCGAGTAGTACTTACACTCATGCCCCCCTACCTAGTTTGGATCATGGCGATCGCCAGCGGTGCCACAGCCGCCAACCTTTATTACAACCAGCCCCTGTTGGCAATCATGGGGCAGAGCTTTCAAGCAGAGCCTCATGCCATCGGGTTCATTCCGATGCTGACCCAGATTGGGTATGCGATTGGGATTTTGCTGTTTGTGCCCTTAGGTGACTTAACAGAGCAACGCCGACTTATTGTAATTATGCTAGGTGCAACGGCAGTGACATTGGCATTGGCAGCGAGCGCACAGAATCTCAGCTGGCTGATCGCAGCGAGCTTTGGCATTGGGATGACGGCGATCGCTGCTCAGATCATAGTCCCATTAGCCGCACAACTCACCCCACCGGCAGATAGAGGCCGGGTAGTTGGCACGATCATGGGCGGATTGCTGATCGGCATTCTCTTAGCGCGAACGGTGAGCGGATTTGTGGGAGCTATCTGGGGTTGGAAAGCTATGTACTGGCTTGCCAGTGGGCTAATGCTAGTATTAGCACTCACCTTATCAAGAGTTTTACCTAGACACCAACCAGCGCTGCAAGCCTCCTACCCAACATTAATGATATCTCTGGAGAGGTTAATTCGCACGCAGCCTGTATTGCAAGAGGCGTCTCTGATTGGAGCCATGTGCTTTGGAGCATTTAGTGCTTTCTGGACGACGCTGGTATTTTTTCTAGCACAGCCGCCCTACCACTACGGCAGCGAAGTCACCGGCTTGTTTGGATTAGTAGGAGTCGTAGGAGCATTGGCCGCTTCCCTCGTGGGCAGACTGGCAGACCGCAGCAGTCCAAGGTTAACTGTCGGCTTAGGAATTACCATCACTATAATCGCATTCGTGGTATTTTTGTTTCTAGGACACCAACTCTGGGGATTAATTATCGGCGTAATTTTGTTAGATTTGGGTGTCCAAAGCACTCAAGTTTCAAATCAGGCAAGAATTTATAGGTTGCCAGCAGAAATGCACAGTCGTCTCAACGCACTCTACATCATGTTTTACTTTGTTGGAGGTGCTCTGGGGTCATTTCTAGGAGCATATGGCTGGAGTCGTTGGCAGTGGAACGGGGTTTGTGGTCTGAGCTTACTAATGTTAACAGTTGCCCTTGTGGTTTTCTTTAGGAGTAGGCAGAATCGCCATATTTCTGCCTAAATTATTACCCTTACCTGCAACGGAAACTGGATCTCTGGATTTCGGGTGTGCGATCGCGGCTGACACTGAGGAGAGTGCCCGAATCAGTTCCTCTATCCGGATCGGTTTGCTGATGTAGTCATCCATGCCCGCTTCCAGGCACTCTTCTCGGTCGCCTCGCATGGCATTGGCGGTCATGGCAATAATCCAGGGACGGTTTGAATGCGACCATTGCTGGCAAATGCAGCGAGTGGCGTTTAAGCCATCCATTTCTGGCATCTGCACGTCCATCAGCACTACATCGTAGGGCTGGCGGTGCAGGGCTGCGAGCACTTCTAAGCCATTGCAAGCCAAATCAGCTCGATACCCCAGGCGCCGCAACAGGAGTAGGGCGACCTTCTGATTGACCAGATTGTCTTCGGCTAACAGAATCCGTAAGGGGAGCTGTTCAGCTAAGTTTGGAATGCTCTGAGTCAAGGCAGGCTGGGGTTGTTTGATCTTGATTACCTGTTCAGCAAAGATGTGTTGCAAGACATTGTAGAGCTGAGATTGTTTGATTGGCTTGTTGATCAAGGCCGCAAAATCAACATAGAGTGCCTGAGTAGAATCTGACCTTGATAGACAGGTTAGCATCACCAAGGGCAATTTCTGGCAGTGGGGCTGCTTGCGGATTTCTGCTGCTAGAGTCAGACCGTCCATTTCTGGCATCTGCATGTCCAGAATCGCCATGTCAAAGGGCTGTGCCTGACGAATCCATTCCAGAGCCTCTGCGCCGGATGCGACCGCATGGATGAGCATCCCCCAAGACTGCCCTTGCAGGGTCAATATTTTC
Source organism: uncultured bacterium (assembly GCA_964250845.1). Lineage (GTDB taxonomy): Bacteria > Cyanobacteriota > Cyanobacteriia > Cyanobacteriales > Chroococcidiopsidaceae > CAXUIG01. The sequence continues at coordinate 5,710 of CAXUIG010000091.1, forward strand.
CGGTTGGTAGCGTTGTCATCCACAATCAGCAGCCGCTTACCCCTCAACTGCGGCTGGATACTGTGATGGTCCAAGTACAATGAATTAGGAATAGATCTGACAACCACTGTGAAATAAAAAGTAGAGCCTGAGCTGACTTGACTCTCGACCCACATCCTGCCGCCCATCAGTTCACTCAAACGTTTGCTGATGGCAAGCCCTAGCCCTGTGCCACCATAGTGCCGGGTGGTCGAGGCATCAACCTGACTGAAGGACTTGAATAGGCGGTCCATCCGGTCAGGTGGAATGCCAATACCAGTATCTTTGACGGCAAATTGAATTTCGTAAACAGGGGATTCAACTCCAAATTCCCCTCTGCCCCTCTGCCCTTTTGCTCCTCTGCTCAATTCCTGGGCTGTTACCGAAACCACCACTTCCCCAGTCTCTGTAAATTTGACCGCATTACTAAGCAGGTTCACCAAGATTTGGCGCAGCCGGGTCACATCCCCCGCAATCATAGGCGGCGTTTGGTGCTCGATTAGGTAGGCAAGCTCTATATTTTTTTCTGCTGCCTTGGGGGCCAGCAGGTCAAGCGAGTCTTCAATACAAGAAATCAACTCAAAGGGCTGTTCCTCTAATTCCAGCTTACCTGACTCGATTTTGGAAAAGTCCAGGATGTCGTTAATCAGGGTCAGTAAAGCATCGCTACTCCGGCGGATTGTTTCAGTAAAGTCGCGCTGCTGGGGCGTTAGTTCGGTATCAAGTAGTAATCCTGTCATGCCAATCACCCCGTTCATCGGGGTGCGGATCTCGTGGCTCATGGTCGCCAAGAAAGTGCTTTTGGTTTGAGAGGCGATTTCAGCCACTTTGCGAGCTTGTTCTAAAACCAGATTTTGTTGCTGCAATTCGGCTTCTGCCTGTTTGCGCGCCGTGATATCGTTGTTGATTTCAAGCACGGTCATTCCCTGCCCGTCCTTACCCCGCTGTAATGCCCAACGGCTAGTGACCACGATGGATGTGCCGTCACGCTTGGTATGAACCAGCTCACCTTCCCAGCGGTCTTGACGCAGAAGTTTGGCTTCGAGCTGCTCCAGCGGTTGCGGAAATTGGGTTTGTAGGAGGCTGTGGGACGTTTGACCCAAGGCATCTTCTTTAGTCCAGCTGTACATTTTCTCTGCACCGCTGTTCCAAAAGCGGATAGTGCCGTTCAGATCACGGACTATGATGGCATCATGAGCTAGGTCAAGCAGCTGAGCTTGCTCGCCTAATAGCTGCGATTGTTTCTCCAGAATCTGGCGCTGAGCTAGGATTAGAACATGAAAGTCGATTAAAGCTAAGCTGTTGTTTTCAAAAACAACAACTATTGGTTCATAAAGGGTTTTTGCCGGACGGCTTAGAGCAAGTTCGACTGCTTCATTGATGCCACAGGTAGAAGAAAGCTGCAGCATGTCAACCTGGGTTACACTTAGATAAACTCCTAAAAACTTCTGAATTGGCCGCTGGAGATAAAGCTCTAAACTATAGGCTCGGCTCATCCACTCAAAGAATTTTTGCCGTGAAATTGCTGTCAATATTTGCCATTTATCAATTATGAATATTCCTGGCAGCTCTGGCTGCTGCTCAAATTTTTTTAAAACTTCTTGACCCAGAGTAGAAGAATTGACTTTGCAGCTGTAAACTGGCAGGTCTGCTAAGGTAGCAGAAGCGGAAAGTTGGTATAGCTCAAGAGCGTGAGCAAGCATAGGGCAGATTTATTGGTATCCAGTCCATTAACTGTTATTTGGCACCACAAATTAATGCTCAACCAGGTAGCCTCCCATGACCAAAAGATAATATAAACTTAGCGCTCTAATACCCATCGTCCAAGCGTAATTTCACTGAAAATTTTGGCCGATTTTACGCTCACAACGTAGGTATTAATGATGATCCAGATGCTTTTAGACGCACGTTACGAAGCTGAAAGCTTGAAATTGAGAAAGCTTATAGCAGCTTGGCGTGGCAAAGCTGCTATAAGCTCAATCAAAAGTTAGCGATGTGGTGAGAAGACCCTAAAGAAGTGCGCGTTTACTTCCGACCGCCAAACCATTTAGCCGCGATCGCTCCCAAAGCTGCCCCTACTACCGGGTTACTGAGGAACTTCACAATAGCTGGTTGCTCCGCCAATACGTCTCGGAAGATGTCGGGGTGGCTGTGATAGGCAAAGCCAGCCAGTTTAGTGACATCATCTGCGCTCATGTGATTGGGGTTATGGGTTGAAAGACCCAACTGTTGCTCTAGATGGCGCTCATCCAGCCCTCTTTGCTTTAAGTGCTTAAAAAACGCGCGTGCCACATCATTCCGTTCATTTGGCTTGATTTGGGCAATCGCTTTTTGTAGTTCTGGCTCCATCTGGCTGGTCGGAATTTTGTCTGGATGTAAAGATTTACCAAACAAGTGGCGACGTTCATCATGCGATGAACGCTGGGCAAAATCGTCAAAGTTTTCGTATTCCCCCGTTGTCGCCGCTGGGGCATCATCAAGGGATTCAGCATTACCTTGAGCCAAATCGTTCATGATTTGACGCTTGTACTGTTCGCTGCTAGACATTTTTACTTATCTCCTTTTTCAGCTCAAACTTGGCGGCAAAATTACGTTTTTAACTGATTCAACGAGAGAGGCGGCAAATTAAACCACCTCTCTCGTCAAGATTTATTGGTACTCAATCTTTTGTGACTGAGTGTCATACTTAGCGGTCAAGATCAGTTTTTTGTCAGGAGCATACATCAAAATTGTTAAGTCCTGATTGGGGAAATTCCGGCGAAAACCTTGGGCTAGCGATTTCGCTAGGGTCTGTACTTCATTCGGCTTAACTTGAGGCGTAATCACCACACCTAACTTGTTGTTGTCACGCACATAAGCATCCTGAACCAGTCCGTTAGCTGTTTTGACAATCCAAGTGCCAAACTCCTGTCCAGCTGCGGTGTTACCGAGTTCTAGTTGGGCATAAGTGCCGCTGCTGCTAATAGCTGGTATTGTTGGTTGCTTGGCTTGAACCGCCCCACTACAGGCGGCAGTCGTGGTGAGGACTAAAACCAAGACGAGAGCAGTCAAAATTTTGCGAAAGTGCTGAATTAAACTCACTTCAACCTCCTACAAAAAGCAAAGGTAAACACATTTTCTCAAACCCGCTCCCCAGTGAATGTGGCTTAAATACGGTTCTTGGGCAACCGATCAGAGCCTTCCACAACTGGGGTGCCTTCAGTATTAACGTCCAACTCTTCTCTACGAATTGTTTCTTGTGCTTGAACCGTTTCTTGATCCACCACTTTCTTGACTCTGACTTCTTCACGTACAAACGCTTCTTTGTGAATGTCAGCAGTCTCTTCGTAGATTTCCACGTGTGCCACTTCCCCTTCACGGAAGTCAACGGTGCCAGGAGCAACTGCCTTGCCAGCGTCTGCTGGAGTAACTCGCTCAATTACAAGTCGCTCTTTCTCGATTTGCACTGAAACCTGTTTATTTTCGGTTTCAACACGCTTGCCAACTGCTACTTCTCCGGTTTTGACACGTTTTTTGTTCGCAACCAGCCGTTCTTCGTACAGTTTCAGGGTTTGATGATCCCGGTCATTCATCTCGTACAAAGACGAATCTTGCTGGGCTGCATCCACAGATGCCTGAGTGCCATAGACCCCCCTTACCCGCTCTTCATGGTTGTCATCAACACCCATGCGCTCGTTGAACTCAGGTAAATTTTGCGCTTGCTCTTTACTAAGCCCTACTGCATAGATACGACCTGCCTTATTGTCAATCTGAGAACGACCAACTGGTAGCAATACTTTCTTGCCAGCAATCCAGCCGCTTATATCAATGACCAGATAGCGGAAATGACCTTGATCATCTACTATAATATCGTTTACTGTACCGAGCTTTTCATTATTTGTTTGGGTATAGACATCCATCCCTTTGATGTCATTCCCCTGAAAACTTTCATTGTATTGTGGATCAAATTCATTAATTTTTAGAAGTGGCATTCAGTTGACCTCCAAGGTTTTGACTTGATTTATTCTATATGATAACCGACTAATTTTTCTCTCTTCCTAAAGTATGAATTACTTCAGTTATCAGGTAAAATAATGTTATTTTGTTTGATTGTATACCCATCAATAATATCCAGCGATCGCCTCATTGCTATGGTCACAATGGCTTTCACTTCTGGAGAGAATGGAGCAGTTTCCTCAAAGCACTGGTGGTAGAGGTGAAAACCAGTTTTCTCTGCGTTTCTTTAAGTAGTGAGTGTAGCCTATATTACCTAGCTCAGGATAGTTTTGCTCAACCTCCTTGAGTTTTAAGAGAGCAATTATATTCTGACTCGAATTGTCTGGATTGTTTAAGAACGTGGCTGTCTTCGGAGGATAACTTAGATAAACCGCAAACATTAAAATCACCCTACCTAAAATACAGGGCTACAGGTAATATACAAGAAAGCGTTGGCCGTTGGCTAGGCTGGCCGTTTAATCATTAAAGATGTAATATCAGGCTGTAAGTCCCTGTTTATAAAAGTTTTAAAAAAATAGTTGTGACTAGGTTCTATCATTTTGTGACTAGGTTCTAGCGGGGTTTGTAAAGTTGCAAACCTAATGACCAACATGGGTTGTAGGCTAAGTCAGCCTACTTTTTTAGACCTTACATCACATCACTAAATACGGCTGTTGGAAAAGAGAGTTCTTGAGCAGGGAGCATGGGCTCCCTCTGCCTCTTCAGGTTGGTATATTTAACTTCGAGGTATCAATTTATGTCTTTAGGAATAGAATAAGACATCCCAAATTGAGCCAAAGACTGATGCGAATTTTTGCTAGGTATGAATAAGCTGATAATAACTAGAGTAAGTAAAAATGAAAAAAACGATGAAAAGCTTTAATCTACCCAAGATAGTTGGCTCTGGTGCCCTGCTCACAAGCTTGTCTATTCTGCCTTTAGCTCTGCCTGCTTCTGCACAGAGCACTACTAGTGGAACTACTCAGCAAACTACTACTACTACTACTACTACTGAAAATCCCGCAAATAGTCCTAATGGTTCTGCCGTAAACAGCACATCTAACCAAAACAATGGTTATGTAAGAAAAGACCGTGGTTTTGATTGGGGTTGGTTAGGATTGCTTGGTCTGGTTGGTCTAGCCGGTTTAGCCCACCAGCGTAAAGAAGCAGAGGTTTACAGTGAGCCTAATGAAATCAATAGCTCTGTTACTACTGAAGGAGCAGTACGTTACAGGGAGCCTAATGAAATGAATAGCCCTGGTAATACTGAAGAAACAGTGCGTTACAGGGAGCCTAATGAAATGAATAGCCCTGGTAATACTAAAGAACCAGTGCGTTACAGCGAGCCTAATGAAATGAATAGCCTTGGTAATACTAAAGGAGCAGCGCGTTACACAGATCCCAATGCCAAAAATATTGCTGATAATGATGGTACTAGAAATAGGTAATATTTAAATGGAGCTGAGAGAGTTGACAAACTTGTCTCTAGGCAGATAGCACCCTTGCAGATAAAGCTTTAAACTCCTTGAAGGAGTTATGAATATAACCTGAGGAAAAACAGCATGGCACTTCTAAAAATTAAAGACTTTGATCCAAACTACCACGACACTTTTGGTGGCGATGACATCAAGGGGCGTGATGTCTACACGCAAGGAACGGAGGAAAAGATTGGCACAGTTGAAGATATTATGGTTGATGAGCATACCGGCGAGTTCCGCTACTTACTGCTTGCTCTAGGTATGGGGACTATCGGCAAGAAAGTACTACTACCAGTGGGTCGTTGCCGGATGAGCCCTAATGCAGAGCGAGTTTATGCCAGTCTGACCAAACAGCAAGCAGATAAGTTACCTGAGCTTGAGCCAGAAAGGGCAGTTGATTACGATTATGAGGAGCGGGTAAGAAACGTTTATCGCACTGACGCTACTCCTAGTGTCAGCCCCACGGTACCGCTAGAGGCATCATCACCCCTGGATACTACAGCAACTGCCGCTTCTATGACAGGCTCTATGGCAGCTGTGCCCTCGCCCACTTACAACCGCGATACCTACGGCTACCACGAAGAACCTTCTTTGTACGGGATGAATCAGCAGGATCATCAAACGCTCAAACTGTACGAAGAACGGCTGGTTGCGAACAAAAAACGCATGAAGACAGGGGAAGTAACGATTGGCAAGCATGTTGAAACCGAAACCAAACAGGTTTCAGTCCCAATCGAGAAAGAGCGAGTTGTGATTGAGCGAGTTACTCCAGCAGACGCTGGCAAGGCAGTTGCTCCTGGCTCTGTTGACTTCCGTCAAGGGGAAGTGGCACACGTCGAAATATACGAAGAGACTGCTGACATTCGCAAAGAAGCCTTTGTGCGTGAAGAAGTCAGAGTCAATAAAGTCGTAGAACAGGAGACAGTTCAAGGGCAAGAGACTATTCGTCGAGAAGAGTTGGATGTTAATACTGACGGGACCCCGGTTGTAGATGGCTCGGCTCGATTGCCAAAGGATCGTATTTAAGCCACATTCAAGGGCGATCGCCTTTGAGCAAGTAGACTGAGCCTGGGGGCGCTTAATCAATCGCCCCTTTATTCAAACCCCGCAACCGGCTTCGACTCAACAGTTAAGTTCGGCAGTCCTTCCAGTTTTTCAATCGGAGAGGGCTCGGCTACCTCCGGCGGCACGAAGATGGTTAACCCCCCAGGGATACACTCGACATCGATGGGCGTGGTGCCAATAATTTCCCCATCAACCACCACTTTTTGTACAGGATCGGTGCGTACAATCACCCGTCTCGCTCTTAGATACCCAATGTCATCCCGCTCGGCGGCGGCACTATCATTCAAGGCTGTTCGCACTAAGTAATAAGATGCGGCGATCGCACCCGTCCGACTTATGGGTGCCACCACGGTGATATCCAGCAGCCCATCATCAAAAATCACACCAGCTGGACCTTGGGCTAAAATTGACGTGGGCGGTGCCGCATTCGCCACCGTCACTGCCGATGCCGTCACAGTAATGACTTTGTCTTCAGTTTCAATCTCGGCTTCAAAGGCTTCCAACTCTCGCCACTCTTGAATCCCAGCCATCACGTAGGCAAGCACCCCAAAGCGCTTTTTTGCCTGCCTAGAAGCTCGCTCTACCGTTTCGGCCTCAAACCCAATCCCAGCCAGTAACACCATCGGCAAACCATTACACCGAGCCGCATCAACCACCCGCGTGGCACCCCCCAAAATCGTCTCGCAAGCGGCTTCAATCGTGTCTGGAAGCTCTAAAGCCGAAGCAAAGGCGTTGGCTGTTCCGCGAGAAATCACGCCCAGGGGAATGTTTGTTCCCACCAGGGCGGCGGCAGCAGCGGACAGAGTGCCATCTCCACCGGACGCAATAATCATACTTGCACCCTGAGCGATCGCTTCAGAGGCAATTTTGTCTGCATCCACTTCTATCGTCGTCAACCGGATATCCAAGTCAAATTCCGGCTCCAAAAGCCTTCGGATTGTTGCCAAATCTTGCTCTGGGTCGTTTTGACCGGAAACAGGATTAAAGATCAGGCAGGCTGCAGTTCGGTTCATATGCAAATTTGAACCACTAAGAATCTTTTCAAATTAAACCCGAATTTCTCCTAAAGATGAAATCAACTAACAATGCAGTGATGAAGGACGGTACTGCCTTTTTTACAGTTTTGTGCAACCAGCCGTCCCCTTTACTGTCATGTTCACCGTCGGCTCAAAACCCACGCTTAAAGCTTAGGGTTGCTTAGCCTTACCAGGTGTTCTCCTAGTCGGCGGGGTCGCCGTAGGGATCTTCACTAGCTGGACGGACGTTACCAAATTGCCCCTGATCCTGGTCGGCGGGATCGCCATAGGGGTCTTCGCTGGCTGGGCGGACGTTACCAAATTGCCCCTCAGCGGTGTCAGACCGTTGTTCATCCTCGTTGGTCCCGAGTATAGCATCTTTGGCCTTGCGCAAAAAATCGTCTACCATGATTCATCTCCTGAATACATTCGTACTGTAACAGCTGTGTGGATAGTCAGACCTCAAGCATTGCAGATCTGCAACGCTTCCAGAGGCAGGGGTTACTGTGCTGGGGCTGTACCCAAGCCACTTAGGTCGCGGCCTGTGGCTCTGCCGTTATAGCCCTGGAAGTCCCGGTACTGTTGCGCCTCCGACTGCGGGACTTGAATGCCACCCGCTGGTGGTGTTACATAGTGAGCCCGATGCTGGGCATCACGGTAGTAGACGCGCCCGTTCTTGGAAAGGTAGTACTGCCCATTCTTTCCCTGCCCTTGCGCGTTCTGATGCCTTTGGTAGAGATAGTAAAGGGCGGCGGCTCCGCCTAAGAGCACCAATTTTTGCTTGTTCGTTAATCCCTTATCCAACTGGGGTAAGTTAGCCAGAGGACGACTGTACACAGTTGCATCATGCGTATCGCCAGTCAAAGCTGTACCACTCTTGGCACTTCCTGAGCAAGTATTAACTGTAAGCGTTAGGATTGGGGTTAGCAACAGCGCCGTTGGGCGCCACCGTCCACGGTTTTGAAGTATTTTCTTCATTAGTCTCTCTTAAGTTCGCTCCTTGTCCACTGGGACTAACATGTAGGTTGTCTGAGTTTCAACCTGCGCTCCTTTGGCTACCGTTCCAGTATTGACCTGCTTGTTGTCTGCAACCGACTGTTCATACACCGCATCCACTGTACCTTTTACGGTGTATTTAACATCCTCCGCTGCATTCTTTACTGCGTCCACTGTACCTTTTACGCTGTGGTTAACACCATCAGCTGCACCCTTTACTGCATCCACTGTACCTTTTACGGTGTCGTTAACACCGTCAGCTGTATCCTTGAGAGCGTCCCCTACACCTTTTGCAGTGTCGTTAACATTATCAGCGACACTCGTGAGAGCGTCCCCTAGATCTTTAACAGTCTGGTTAGCACTTTGAGCTGCATTCTTGACTACGTCCCCTACACCTTTTACAGTATGGTTAATAGTCTCAACTGTTCTCTTATTAGCCAAAGCGGCAGCTACTGCGCCCACTACAGCACCAACGACTGCTCCAATCGCTACTTTAGCTAACCCATTACCCTTGTCTGTGCCTGCTGCCTGAGCATCGGGTTGACCAGTAAATAGGTCAATTTTTTCGTCTTGCTTATCCAAAAGCTGCGCGTTGTCACTCATAATCATCGTATCCTTTGTACAAAACTGATTAACGCCCATTTGGTTATACGACCAAAAAGCGACATGATAAGGTCTTACTGCAAAGCCCGGCCAGAGTTACAGAGTATTGGTTTTATCGATCGCGTTAGGGTCTTGGGTATCAACGTATAACTCTTCGCGACGGATTGTATCTTCGACTTCAACAGTATCGTGTTCCACTTCTTTACGAACGCTGACTTGTTCACGCAAGAAGGCTTGCTTCTGAACGTCAGGTGTCTCTTCATAAACGCACAGACGTGCAATTTCCCCTTCATGAAAGTCCGCTTCACCAGGAGCTACTGCTGTTCCAGCGTCTACAGGGGTAGTTTGCTCAACAACAAGTCGCTCTTTGCGCAATGGGACTGAAATCTGGGCCATCTGCGTTTCAACGTGCTTTCTAATGCTGACCTCAGCAGTCTTGACCTGCTTCTTGTCTGCAACCAGCCGCTCTTCATACAGCTTGAAGTTTTGATGCTCTGATGCCAAGACATCCTCAGCTACACTCTTTACCGCCTCCACTGCATCGTTGAGTGTGTTGTTATTAACACCCGATGTACCCTTGAGAGCATCCACTGTACCTTTTGCAGTTTGGTTAATACCCGACGCTATACCCTCACCTGTACCCTTGAGAGCGTCCACTGTACCAATAACCGTTTGGTTAACACTCGACTGGGCACCCTTGAGAGCGTCCCCTACACCTTTGACAGCGCGGTTAATACTCTGGGCTGTTTTCTTAGTAGCTAAAGCGCCAGCTAATGTGCCCAAAGTAGCACCAACGAGTCCTGCGATCGCTAATTTAGCTAACCCATTACCCTTGCCTGTGCCTACTGGCTGAGCATCGGCTTCACCCCTCACCAGGTCAACCTTTTTATCATGCTTTTCTAAAGGCTGGTTGTTCTCACTTACAATCATCGTCTCGTTTCCGACAATCGCTGTTTTAGCTAGCTCATCACCCATGGCTATGCCTGCGGGCTGAGCATAGGCTTGACCCGTAACCAGGTCAACATTTTCGTCATGCTTAGCCAAAATCTGCGTGTTATCACTCATGTTTATCGTCTCCATTTTTACTAAATCTGCCCGATTAACTTACTCTTGATGGAAGTCAACTTCACCAGGGATTACTGGCGTTAGGTGCATCTACAGGGGTAGTTGGCTCAACAACAACTTGCTCCTTGTTGACTGGGACTGAAATTTCGGCTGTTTGAGTTTCAACCTGCTCTGGGATGCCGACCGAACCAGTCGTGACCTGCTTGCTGAGTGCAACCAGCGGTTGCTCTAGCTTAAAGCTCTGATGCTCAGATGGCTTGACATCCGATGCACCCTTTGGTGCGTCCACACCTACTACAGATTGCTTGGCGTCCGACGCTGTATCCTTTACTGTGTCTAATACACCTGTTACAGATGATTTGACACCCTCAGCTATATCCTTTGATGCATCCACTGCACCTCCGATTACAGCGTGGTTAACACCCTCAGCTACACTCTTTACCGCCACCCCTACACCTTTTGCAGCGTGGTTAACACCCTCAGCTACACTCTTCGCCGCGATCCCTACACCTTTTGCAGCGTGGTTAACACCCTCAGCTGTTCTCTTATTAGCCAAAGCGCCAGCTAATGTGCCCAACGTAGCACCAATAAGTCCTCCTATGAGTGCTCTAGATAACCCAGTACTCATGCCTCTGTCTGCTGGTTGAGCATCGGGTTGAGGCGTAATCGTAGAACCATTTTCGTTTCTAGGTAACTCAGTACCTATGCTTGTGCCGACTGAACGAGCATAGGGTTGACCCGTGGTAATCGGGTCAGCATTTTCGTCCTGCTTAGCTAAAGGCTGCTTGTTCTCACTCATAGTAATCCTCTCTTTTGTACTAAAACTGAATTAACGTCCATCTGGTGCAGAGCGTTATCTGTTGGAAATCTTACAATCACAGGTAACGACTTGCACTGAACTAAAGAATGACATCGCCAAACACCTAGTAAGTCTCGCATTGGGCGGGCCAATAACGGTTCACCTCAAACCAACAACAAACTTAATAATGCCTAAATTCCAACTAGGGATAGGAATAGCAGGTGACTTGGTTGCCAGAGGCTCGGCAATGAACTTAAATTCAAAAATTACAGCCTGCCGTGTAGCGGCGAATTCTTGATTTGATTACTACTATAGCGCTCTCATACCTACAGTTCAGAGGCGCTGTAGCAGTGTATCAGTACTGAGAAAAATGTAAGGGAAAGCTGAGATTCTTTTCCTGTAGAAGATTCACCAAAATATGTGTGACTAGGTTCTAGCAATTTTGTGACTAAGGAAGAGCGATTTTGTGACTAGGTTCTAGCAGTGGTTGTAAAGTTGCAAAAATATTGCCTAGCAAGGGTTTTAGGCCACTTCATTCTAGTTGTTTATGTCTTACCTAGCTGATTGACTCACAAAAGTGCCCAAACTGTATGAAGTCAGTCGGCAGGAAGAGGGAGACGAAAAAATAATTTATTATTATTTAGAGGTAGACGCAAGGTAAATATTTTTAATCACAGCATTGTTGTTAACATCAAGTTATATAATAGTCTTAAATCCTTCAAGCTTGTCAAAAGTTAAATTGAAACCAGGAAATAAATAGAATGACTATTAGCGACGAAGAAAAACGCCAAATCATGAAGGATTTGGCTCGTGGTAATCCTAAAATGTTCAATCAGGAGCCAAGCCACCAGCTAGCGCCGGATGACAAAAAGTTTGAGGCTCAGGATTACCAAAATTTTGATGACTTTGCTCAGCGCCACTCTCAATATATCGATAAAAGAGCAAATTACAACTGATATTAAATGTCCCCTGGTCAAGTTTTTGAACAATCTATTCAAATCAATGCCACTGCCACAGTAGTGGAGCGGTGTATTACCGATCGCGCTTTGATGCATCGGTGGCTCAATCCCGCCCTGCGTTGCGAACCTGAGGGGGAGTGGAGTACCGAAGTTGGCAGCCGCAGTCGCTTTGTGATTCAAATCCCTCTGGTTGCGCCCACCCTAAATAGTGTCGTAGTGGAGCGGCAACCGGGTGTGATTGTTTGGGGATTTGAGGGATTTTTTCAAGGGCGCGATCGCTGGGAATGTCAACCAGTTCCACAGGGAACACTCCTACTCAACCGCTTTGAGTTTGAAATTCCCAACCCCTTGATTCGCTGGGGCTTCAAAACCTTCGCCGAGCCCTGGACAAAAGAAGATATGCAAGCCCAGTTGCGACGCCTCAAACGTGTGGCAGAGGAAAGATAGCACGGCCTGCGATAGTTTTTAAGTATTTCTACCCAGTTGGTTTAACAACCGGCGAACGGCAGGGGCATCTTCAGCATCAGGAAACTTTGCCAGATAAGTCTCAAAATCGTCGCTAGCTGCTACCCAGCGACCCATCTGGTAGTAGATTAGACCGCGATCGCGCAATTCCACTGCCACGCCTGGAAACAACAGCAAAATTCGTTCAACCGTGAAGAGAGCTTTTTCCCACTCCTGCCGGTTGAGGTAAATCCTTTTAAGATTAGTCAGCATCCGTGCCAAAAATAGTCGGGGAGTCACCGGAGCGAGAAACTCCGGTTGCAGCTCTATTGGTTGACCATAAACTTGGGTAAGTCGTTCCTGACAATCCTCTGCAAATAGAATTTGCCCGCCATCAAAGGCATCGACGAAGATTCCGACATCCTCAAACTCCGGGCGAATCAGGAAATGTAACGGCATCCCCACCCCCACCATCGGAAAATCAATCCGCCGTGCCACCTCCAGATAGACCAGCGAGAGCGTGATTGGGATGCCAGTCCGCCGCTCAATCACGTCATTTAAAAAGCTGTTGCGGGGGTCGTAGTAGCTGTCTGTATTCCCGGTAAATCCTAGGTCATTATACAGATACTGGTTAATACTCTGAATAATCCGCAGGGGATACGCTGGCGATGGCAACCGTTCTTGCACCTCAGATGCCATCGTATCCAAAGCGTTGAGGTATTCAGCTGGGTCGAGGTCTGGATACTCTTCCTGAGCGATGTAAAGCGCTGCCTTGCCTAGATTAATCTGCTCGTCAGCCTGACTAATCTCTTGGTAGAAATATTGCCGCGATCGCGGGAAATCCATAATTTAGACTGGTGCTGGTTTTAGTATGGCGCTGTCCTGTAGGAGATAGACAGGTGCTGGAGTTTGAGATCCTGCGTTCTATATCCCTATATCCATAATAAAAAGTCCAGACACTCAAAGGAGTCTGTTTTCCGCTTTTTGTTAAGATTATCTGCCAGTGCTGGTATTTAGTAGTTGCAAAGAAGCGCAGGCTGCGATGCATCAAAACAAGTTAGCTTGGAGCACGCCAAATGAAGACTGCAGGTGCAAAAACCTCCTCAGCGAACGGTAGTAAAAATGGTGATGTAACCCCAACTAACAAACCCCGTGGATGGCGAAGAATCTTCTTTGGTGTTCGAATCCGGCTCCTGGCTTGGTACGTAGTGCTAATGACCTTTTCCACATTGGTATCCATGTTGACAATACGTCAGGTTCTCCTTGTTCGCCTACAAGAGCGGGTCGAAAAGTCTCTTGTCCATGAGGTGGAAGAGTTCCGACGATTAACCAAGCCATTTAACCCAATTACCACTCCACCCTTTGAGGATAATGTCGCTGCCATTTTTGATGTATTTTTGTCCCACAACATTCCTGGTGAGAACGAGTTTTTCATTACGCTATTGAACGACCAATTCTACCAATCCAGTCCTGAAGCTCTTCCGGCCCCTATAAGCTCGGATTCGAATCTGGTAAAACACTGGGCGAAACTCACCCACCCTGAGCGAGGCAAGAAAGTAACCCCAACTGATAGTATCCTCTATCTGGCTGAGCCGGTAATCAAAGGGAACACTCACGGGGTCTTAGTGGTCGCTTACTCCGACAGGGGCGAGCATAACCTGGTCAACCAGACGGTTGTTGTCGTTATCGAGGTGAGAATGGCTGTCCTAGCCGTAGCCTCAGTGCTGGCCTGGATAGTGGCTGGACGGGTATTGGCTCCCCTGCGCTTACTCACCGAAACAGCCCATTTGATTAGCGAGTCTGACCTGACTCGACGCATCCCTGTGCAAGGAACAGACGAAATTGCCGAACTCACCCTCACGTTCAACCAGATGCTAGACCGTCTCCAGGCTGCCTTCGCCAGTCAGCGAGACTTCATCAATGACGCAGGGCATGAACTGCGGACGCCAATTACAATCGTCCGAGGCCATTTAGAACTGCTGGGCGACGATCCCCAAGAGCGACGTGAAACGGTGGAATTAGTCACCGATGAGCTGGATCGCATGAGTCGCTTTGTCGATGACCTATTATTACTAGCCAAGGCAGAGCAACCCAAATTTTTGACTCTAGAAACCGTGGATATTGGCTTCCTGACCGAGGAACTGTACACCAAAGCCAGAGCCTTAGCCCCTCGCGACTGGCGTCTGGACAAAAAGGGTGTGGGGCGCATTGTGGCTGACCGCCAGCGGCTCACACAGGCCATGATCAACCTGGCTCAGAATGCTACCCAGCACACGAAAGATGGTGATGTCATTGCCCTTGGTTCAGCTCTCATTAACGGTAAGGCCCATTTCTGGGTGCGTGATACTGGGGAAGGGATTGCCCTTGCCGACCAGCAGCGGATCTTCGAGCGCTTTGCTCGTAGCTCCAATAGCAGCCGTCGTTCTGAGGGGGCTGGTTTGGGATTGTCTATCGTGCGAGCGATCGCTCTGTCCCATGGTGGTCGGGTAGAACTCGTCAGCCGACTGCGTCAGGGCTCTACATTTACTATTGTGATTCCGCTTGACCCGCCCCAGGAGGTTCTGTCTGGCTAACCGGATTCTGCTCGCCGAAGACGAACCCCGCATTACTGCCTTCGGCGCAAAAAGGGCTGTGGGCGTCGGGGTTCTGGTTGTTATCGGTTTTTTAAGATTGCGTATTGAGTAAAAAGTACATATTATTTTTGCCTAAGTCCTACATTTTTGGCTCTGGCAGTGCGATTTTCTAGAGTGCGAAAGACAACGGGCACAAAAATCAGTGTGAAGACTGCAGAGAGGGAAAGACCACCAATGACTGCGATCGCCAATGGCTTTTGCAGCCCTGAGCCTGCACCTATACCTAGGGCCAAGGGCAGTAGACCTAGGATCGCGCACAGCGTAGTCATTAGGATGGGTCGTAGGCGGACTTCACCAGCCTCAACTAGTGCTTCTTCCAGAGACTGGCCTTCTGAGCGCAAACGGTTTGTGTACTCCAATAAAATGATGCCGTTCTTGACCACCAGACCTACAAGCAAAATAATTCCCATAAACGATGAAATGTTCAGGGGCGTGTGCGTCAGCCACAGGGCCATTACTACCCCAAACAAAGCCAAGGGAAGAGCGGTGAGAATGGCCAAGGGCTGGGTGAGAGAGCGAAACTGGATGACGAGAACTAGGTAAACCAGCAGAATCCCCAGCGCCAAGACCAGCAGCAACTGTTTGAAAGATTGCTGCTGGCTTTTATAGAGTCCTGTCTCTGCTAGGGAGTAGCTTGGAGGTAGCTGTAGGGCCTTCAGCCGGTTCTGGATATCCTGCACGACGGCACCGAGACTGCTGCCCTGGAGATTGGCATGAAGGGAGACGTAGCGCTGTTGATTCTCGCGCAAGATCTTCTCCTCGGCAGTGGTGGGGGCGATCTGGGCCATGGCAGCTAGGGGAAGCACTTGACCGTTCGTGCCGATGATGGGCAACTGGGCAAGTTGCTGGGGGTTGTAGTCCACGCTGTCCAAAAAGTGTACGCGCACATCCACTAGATGGTCACCTTGGCGGAGCTGGGTAGCAACGTTACCCAGCAGCGCCGTCTGGATCTGTAACGCCACGGCCTCTGGCGTCAGGCCCAACTGGCCCGCCTGCAGAGGGTTAACGTGTACGTCCAGTTGCGGTACAACCACGGTGCCATCGGTCGCTAGGTCTACTAGACCAGGGACATTCTGGATCGGGTTCTTTGCCTGGTCAGCAAGGGTACGCAGCACCGCTGGGTTTTGACCATAAATATGTTCGTCGATGGGATTTGACGAACCAGACAGGTCGTTGAGTTCATCCTGGAGGAGCTGGTGGAAATCGGTCTGCAATTGCGGCACTTGCTGGTCGGTAGTAAGGCGCTGCTCTGCAAAGATTTTGAAGACGCTCTTAGAGCGCTGACTCTGGGGTTTGAGGATGACCAGAATATCACCCTTGTTGGGCTCCGTGACGGAGGGACCACCTTGTGCGCCAGTGCGTCTGGTCCAAGTGACTACCTCAGGGGTTTTAGCCAGAATCGCTTCCAGCTTACTTGCTAGGACATTAGTTTCCGCCAGGGATGTGCCTGGCGGGGCCAGGTAATCCAGGATATAACTACCTTCATCCTGGAGTTTAGACTAAAAGCGATCAGAACAGAATGCTGGCAAAATTACGGGTTA
>CAXUIG010000092.1:0-22192 GCA_964250845.1 uncultured bacterium
TTTATAGATTACCGTGTTTATGTATCCCTCAACTCAAAATTGACAGACTACTAGAGCAAATGCAACAAAAGGATTGAAAAATGACGGGACGGGAGCACGAGCGACGCTCCGAGGGGAGGGGGAAAAACCATAAAGGTTTATGATTTGATTGTAAGCACAACACTCTTTACTGAGCAATCCTGGACCTGACTGAGAACAGCTCGACTGATTTAAGCGCCGCCACCCTCCACAGACTGCTGCTGACTCAACAGCTCTACCTGAGCCTCAGCAGCCTGGGCGCGGCTTGCCCATTCCTCGGCTCTTAACGCCAAATCATCCAGCTGGTGGCGCTCTTCCTTGAATTTTCTTCAGCCAGTTTCGCCATTGCCAACTCCTGCTTTTTCTGGATCTGTTCTTCTCTGAGAGCCATTTCTAGTAATCGACGGCCAATCAACCGAACGGATGATTCTATCTGTAACCGCATTTTGGCATTTTCCTGCTGGAGCGCCACTATCAGTTCAAGCGCTGGCTGCAACTTGTTTACAGAATCTGCGGCTAAATTCAACTTGTCAATAGGTATATTGTCCGAGTCCGCTGTAGCTAAAGCGCTCTCCAATTGGCTTACAAGCGATTCCCCCTTCGGGTCTAGCATACCGCCCAAGCGATTCCGCCAAGCATATATTACGGCGGCTACCAGTGGCTTGAGCGGTAGAGGCACCCGAACCAGGGTTGAGTTATAGGGCGCTTTTCTGCCTTTGCCGCCATGGCCTGGGTCTGCCATCATCTATTAACAGGTATTTTTTACTAGTTTACACATCAAAACGCCCTAGAATCTTAGAGTCTCAATCGCCGCTGACACCTGCTGTTCGGTCACTTCCAAATATCGTTGCAATGCACTTAAACTCCGGTGTCCGCTAATTTCTTGGATCACGCGCAGCGGCACCCCAGCTGAAGCCATTGTCGTCAGTGCGGTTCGTCGGAAGGAGTGGGTACTTACGCCCACTAATCCCACGCGCTGGCAAGCGGTTCGCAGCAGCTTATCTGCTGCCTTGGGATGAATATGCCCTCGACCCCATCTGCCTGGAAATAGATACAGCTTGCCAGCGGTAGGTCGGCAAGCCATGAGCAAGTCCACTAAGCGCGGGTGGGTTAGCATTGAGCGCGTTGATATTTTACCCTTGGTGTTACGCTTGCGGATCATAATCCTCTTTTGCACTCCTCCGGCCTGATTGTAGACATCCATCGAGTGCATTGAGCAAGCTTCGGCAATGCGACAAGCTGTGTACAAACAAAATCCAAACAATGCCCTATCCCGGTCGGCGGCCAAGCCGTTCGTGAACAGATGCTCAATTTCATCTGGCGACAAAATCTTCGCTTGTCCATGCCCCGCAATTTTCATCCCCTGACGAGTAACACGATCCCTATACATTACCAAAGTACACTTTTGGAATCTATAGGGGTCAAACCGGGATTCTAGCGTCATCATAAGTACAGCGAATCATTGCTCAGCAGCGTCCTGTTGTCGAATTGATAAGGCAAACTTATCTACAATCGCATTCAGCATCAAGTACCGCTGTTCAGATGACTTCCCAGCTCTGTCCCAGGATGTGACCAAATCTCCCTTGCCCACTGACCGTTTCTGGCTCTAACCTTAAAAATGTCTACCTATCGCTGAAATCCATGAAGCTGGAGGGGCACGGGCAAGCTAAAATTTTGACTTCTGTTGAACTCGAACTGCTGTTCAACGAGGGTTTGACCAACTTTCGCGATCGCGCCTTATTCGGCGTGTGCCTGTACATGGCCTGCCGGATTGCTGAAGCTTGCTCCATGCATACAGCTGATGTCTATTACGGCGAACAAGTGCGATCGCCACTAATTATTCGCAAATCCAATACCAAAGGAAAGCAGGCAACTCGCTCTATCCCACCCCATCCTCAACTAGAGCAGCTGCTTCTATCATATCGCAGTGAGGCGGGCTTCCTCCAGCTGTTTCCAGGTCGGTGGGGGCGGGGGCATATTCACCCCAAGGCAGCAGATAAACTGTTGCGAACAGCCTGTGCTCGGGTGGGCTTGGTTGGCGTGAGTACCCACTCCTTCCGGCGAACGGCATTAACCTCTCTATCGAATGTAGGTACTCCCCTACGGATAATTCAGGAAATCTCCGGCCACGAGAGTTTGAGCGGCTTGCAGGCTTATCTCGAGGTAAGGGAAGAGCAGGTCGTCAGCGCCATCCACTCGATGAAGTTTTAACTGTACAGATGATAGTGACTCAAAGCTTTAGGCAGAAGTATTAAGCCCTGCTCAATACTTTGGATTGAGGCGGTAGCCCAAACCATAAACTGTCTCAATAAAATCAGCGGGCGCCCCTGAACATCTCAATTTCTGCCGCACCCCCTTGATATGGGCCTTAACAGTTTCCTCTTCAGGTGGTGATTCAAAAGACCAAAGCTGCTCTAGAATTGCACTCCGACTAAACACACGGCGACGGTGGCGTAAGAAAAGTTCCAACAGACAATATTCCTTTGGAGTCGGATACACGGGTTGTCCAGCATAGGTGACTTCACACGCAGCCGGATCTAGGCACAAATCACCCCACTCCAGAAGTGGGGATTTATGAGCACTTACCCGGCGCAGTAAAGCGCGAATTCGGGCGGCTAACTCTTGTAGGCTAAAGGGTTTCACTAAATAGTCGTCCGCTCCTGCATCTAATCCTTTAACCTTGCTCTCAATATCCTCCTGAGCATTCATTAGCAAAACCGGCATCTGGTAACCACCACTACGTAATCGCTGGCAAAGTTTAATCCCATTTAGTTTGGGGAGCGTCACGTCTAGA
This sequence comes from uncultured bacterium, assembly GCA_964250845.1. Taxonomy (GTDB): domain Bacteria; phylum Cyanobacteriota; class Cyanobacteriia; order Cyanobacteriales; family Chroococcidiopsidaceae; genus CAXUIG01. Next base: position 2,813 of record CAXUIG010000092.1, read on the forward strand.
AGGAGCAAGTCGTAGTTAAAGGCTTCAACAAACTCCCACCCGGTCTGACCATCACTGACGACTTCAACTATATAATTTTGGTCGGTCAGGTCTGATGCCAGATCTTCAGCGATTGCGTACTCGTCCTCTACTAGCAGGAGTTTCATTTAGTTTTCGTTACTGCTAAAAAACATGAAACTTAGACAATACTGCAACAATATGGCTGTTCAAAAAATCATTGATAAAGTCATAATGAACGGTAGTTTTCTACATTTTTTTGTTAGAAAACGATGTAACACAATGCCTAGCACCACTTTATAAATTAGTTTTCGCTGAGGCTCAAATCCGTTCAATCAAATTACCCAAAGGCGGAATACGCCACTCACCAGAGGTCAAATTATATTGAGCAATTTCAATTCCATGTTCGACTGACTTTCGGTCAATAAATTGTGGCACAACATCGCCAACCGCCAAGCAATTGATAATATGCAAGCTCATTGCGTTCTCAAGGGCGACATTAGGCGCATCCGCCCAAGCCTGTTGCAGCGTTGGATTTTTTTCCAACTGATAGCGACTTGCTGCCAACTTTTCAAAAGTCTGAAAAAGAGCAAGCGCATCAGGTGCTAACGAATACTCGACTGGTGGTAAGCGTTTAACCTTATCGAAAAGTTCAGCCATCTCTGGGATTTTACACAGAGCCTCAAATGAGTCCCTGTGACGCTCATCTAGGTTTTTTGGCAACTGAACTTCTGGTTTATTAGTCGCAGATTCCTGTTTTCGGTTGATTTTTTGTCTCTGCTTCTTACGTTTTGCAGCTTGTCCCATATTATTCCTTCGATTACTTGAATAACAATTGTTTTAAGCCAACATTCTGTAGCCAAATATCGAAGTGCAGCCTTTCAAGGCAAAAAACTTAGCTTCGGAGCGCTATTTTTTCGGCTAAGGGTGTTCAAGCTCCCGCCCATCTCCATTCTTTAGGGGTAATCAGCGGAACGGTTCCATGCGGCGAGCACCACTCTCCAGTGGTAACGTGCCGCCAAAAACCCGCAATCCAACGACCGAAAACACAGACCTCAGCCGGTAGCCAGCCTCCACTAGAATCGGTTGAGATATTGACATTAGTTTCAGATGCTGGAGTAGCTACCGGCTCGACTGGGGCCTCTGCAGGTGGCGAAGCTGGTGACGCTTGGGTCGTTGATGGCTCTTTAGCCTGTGGGCGCGTCACTGGTTTATAGTCCTCGGCTGCTACTGGTAACCAATCCCGCGCTATGCCCCATTCCCCAAAGCGTTGCTGCAATACGGTCACCTGATCAGGTGCGAGGGAATCCACCACAGCTTGCAGGTATGTTCGTTGGCGATGGCGCTCGAATTTTTCCAGTTCCTCGGGCTCACGCACATTTAAGAGCCAGTTGCGCCAGGTGCGCAGTGTCGCGCTTGGTATCCGAGGGGCATAAGCATCAGGGTCGCGCCGGACGGGTAGCCCCTTATGTGACTCAACCCACTCAGCTGGCACCCAGTAACTCTCGCCATCAAGCGGTTTGATTCTCAAGTAGTCGTGGAATTCGTGTTCACTATTGCGCCCGATCGCCAGATGCTCAATTTTTAACGGCCCCTCAACTGGTTGGTAAGCCAGAGGCTTGGATGCGATTTCATCCAGTACCAGGGGCAGCAATCGGACTTCAAGACCTGGGGCTACCGGCTGGGATTTGGTCACACCCCCCCCTGAAAAGTGATGAATACTAATATTACCGGGGGGGTGTGACGCCGACTCCGGTTGTCCTGGGTCAGCAGCAAACTTAATCCACCACTCGCAGAGCAAGACCAGGGCGGGTGCATCCAGTAATTGAGGCCAAGCTTGTTGCCCCAGGTCGGTAACAAACTTAATCCACCATTCTGATATTAAGACGAGCAATGGTGCCTCAGAATTCTTATTATCTTTAATCTCCGCCTCAATCTTGCACTGCATCTCGCCTGATGTTAGGTTTTGAAATCTTTTCGCCTCAACTTCAAGCTGCTGCTCTCTCAGGAGTAACCGTTCTTCCCGCATCTGTTGGCGATGCATTAGCACGGCAGTGCCTTCCTCCCAAGAATCGGGTGCGATCCGGTAGAACCGTCCATCCCTACTCTGGCGAGAAAGTTTACGCTTGAGCCCGACGACATCACACAGAGCGGAGTGAACCTGAGAATCAGACGTTTGTCTTGCATCAAAGCGCCTCTCAACAGCTATTGCCTCACAAATGAGCTTCGCTAAGGGAGATAACTGAGAACAATAATCGTTAGCTTTTCCCGGCTGATTGAACTCTTTAGCTTTTACCTTAGTTGTCACTCCGCCTTCTAGGGCAAAAAACACCCACTTCGCGGCGAGCCGAGTTTGGGGAGTAAGTACAGTCCTAATAGTCTTGTGCGCCAGAACTCTAGCATCCTTCAGATAGCGCGGTGCTACACTTATAGTTAGCCCCAGGATTTTCTTGATCTCGCTCGCCTTCAACCGCGCCCGTTCCCCTAAAGCTATCAAATCAAGTGAGCCGTATTCTTTTTCTGGATCAATGAATTCCAGCAGGTCTAAGTCACACAGTAGATCACGCTGTATTTTGTGGTGTCTCAAATCACTAATGACATGATGTGTCCGGCGATCGCTTAAGTCCATCCGTCGAGCCATATGCTCGGGATGGAGTAGTAATTCGAGCCGAGTCAGCTTGCGTCTTTTCTGGCCCACCTCATCAGCCTCGACCAGTTCGGGGGTAATTTCCATGCCATAGAAATCATGCAACTCAAACTTTTGAATCGTACAGCGCTCGTAAAAATCGGGATTTGGTTTGTTTTTGAGTAATTTGTGTTGTTCAGGAGTAAGCAACGGGGATACACATATTGTAGCAATTTCCGCCCCATCTACAATCCGTTTGCGTTCTTGAAGTTCTGATTTTACTGCTTCGAGCCCCGTCAAAAACTCCGATTCAGGGTGAGGAGAGATCTCATAGCCCATATTCTCTAAGTGCGTCTTAAATCCTGACTCAATGTTCATCAACGACCAGTTGCGCCGTGCTGATAGTGAGGCAACCAACTGGATGTATTCTGGGTTGTCAATGCCCACCATCCCCGTATTCGGGTCAATTCTTAGGGATAAGCCATCAGCATGATTTTTTTGAAGGAAGTCGCTAGCAATCTTGTAGCAGTTGGTTTCGAGTCCCCTTCTAGGCTTTGAGTTAACCCAGAAGCTGATAGGTACATTGGGGCGATAACGATGGCAGAGTTGCCCTAGTTCAGTATGAGCCAGGGTGAAGCCGGAATATAAGCAAATTATTTCATCGAAAGCATCAAATTCAATGCTAACTCCTGATTGGATTGTCGAATTGTAGACCATGTAGTCCAGGGTTCTATATTTAAGCACAGCATTGATATTTTTGATGAAATCTCGGATTTCTTTCTTGCCGCTATTATCGCCATGAACCACCATTCCAAGTTTATCAGGGAAACGAGTTGTTAATTGTAAAGCTAGGGCTTCAGGCAAGTTTTCAATCCCCTCAATCGTATCAATTCCTGATAGCATTGCTCCCGATTTTTTTACCGTGGTCTTGGAATCACAGCAAAATAGCACCCGCATGCCTGCCTCTAGCATCTGACAACCGTACTCGAATGCTGCTTCTTGGGTAGAGAATTGATATGCAAATCTATCAAGATTCGGTTGATATGTATTTTTCAGAATGCACGGTGATTCCCCCCGAAGATGAGCATGCCAGTCAATTACTGTGCCACTCAGGTCAGCATCTGCCAAAATGTAGCGTCCGGCAGTGGCTGCGAAGTAGCTGAATGTTGCTAGAATTCGTTCTCGGTTGCGCTTGCAGGTGAAGCCAGTGGTCAGGTGAGAAGTTACCTGGTCTGCTTCATCAATAATTACCACATCGAAACGCTTGTTAAGGGTGGGGACTCGCCAAAGCGAATCAGCTGTAATCACCAGCCGGGTAACTTCACCCAGGTCAATATCATCCTCGTTATAGCAGCGGCATTTGTACCGAACCGCCAGGGCTTCAGCCAGTGAAATTGTGTTCGTCACGAGTAGTACTGACACATTTGAATCGCTGACCATTTGCGCCAGGGCTTGAGTTTTTCCTGTATTCATGGCGCTGATCAAACACAAGAAATTTGCGTTAATCCCCTCCAAGCTCAGATAGCGCTGATTTACGGTGATTGAGGGTTTGTATCCCAGCTGCCATAAAGAACGTGGGTCAGGTGCCTCTGGCTTCTTTTGACCCCAGACAAAAGCATCTGGATGCGGGTTGAGTTCCCGCTCTAGGCGTTTCTGCCACTCCCGCTTACGCCGCTTACTATTGTGCTCCGCTGCGATATTTTCATTATGCTCAAGCTCTTTTTCCCATGCCACATATTGTGCATAGGCATTAGCATCGGGTTCTGACCATGATGCCTGAGAGCTGCCTGGTACATTTTCAGGCGTTGCGTCTGCTAGCCGAGCCCTGGTAGATTCAGGATGTAGCTGGAAAAACTCATCCGGTGCTAGAGCTTGGACTTCATTCCACCGACCGGCGACCAGCAGCTCGTCAATATCGAGGTGTTGAAGCTTATCAGCCTGCCCCCACCACAGTACCTCGACGGAATACCCCCACTCCTGACACCATTTGATGGTCTGGTTGTTGGCGGCTGGGATGTTACTCGTGTTGTTAATGGCTCCAGCATCTGGTGCCAGCATTACTAGAAGAGGTGCCAACCGCTCAAGGTAGTCCCTGAGCGTGTGAGCACCATAATGACCAGCCGCCGCTGTCCCAATCACGGCGATATCAGTCAACCCCATTCGCCATAACATTAAGGCAGTTAGAGCACTCTTGAGCGCACCTTCCGAGAGAATCACTATTGAGATTTGATCCGCTTCGGGGTGCTTCCAGACAAATAGCGGCAGTTCCCCGTTGGGCAGTTGTGGCCCGTTACCGCGCTGACGCTGACTACTCAGCCAGATATATTTTCCTGGGATGCCGCTATCGGTCTTGACTTGAGCGCCGGTGATAAAGCCATCTGGGTCGAAAGCGTAAATGGCGATTCCATCCACTCCGGTTAGAGCGCGAGTGAACGGGTCAACCCCGGCGAGGTCAGCGGATATTCCCATTATTCGCTGGCCTGGATTCCAAGTTCTAAGTGCCCCCAACTCAACTGCGTTATGTACTTCTGTGTCAGCTAGGCCACGCTCTCTCAACACTTGCCGATGCCGAGCAATGAGCGTCAAGTCCTGATTAACAAGTCGATATTGGGCATCGCGCTCCGAAATGCTTAAGAGTTTAGCTTGACGAGAAGCAAGTTCTTGGTCGCGCAATAGCCGCTTGATGTCTTGCTCCTGTCGCCAAGCAGCTCTATAAGCCTCATTCGAGTTGTCGTGTCCATCATCGGGAACAAACAGACCACCCATTCCATTGCGCAAGGGTTTGACGAAGCGGTAACCGGGTGGAGCGTCCTGTTTACTGCTGCCCCGCAGACATAGCACACCTCTATTTAAGTTGACGAAGCAACCATGACCATTGTTGCAGACAGGGCAGTTATTGTTTTTGCTGCTGCGGGTGCCTTTCACTTGGCACCTCCTCTTAATTCCAGCCGCAGTTCTAATGCTTGAATCAGACTGTGATTGCCATTGTTTGACATCTGTCGGTGCTCCATAATTGGAGCCAAGACAAGACGCAAGATCTACGCTACAGCAACAACGCTCTTGTACTGATATAATCAGCAGTGAGTAAAGCCCCTGGAAAAAGCTTTTACCCTTTGCTGGGATTGCGTTTCTTGCGTCGTCCCGGCTTTAAACTTTCCACGCTTAAATTTTGATGAATTGCAAAAAGCCTTAGCGTCCCCTGAACTGGACCACCTGATGAGTCTCGGTTCTGTGGGAGTCGGCTTTGAGATGAAATTTTTCGATGAGCTGCAGATAATCTAACTGGCGGGGGGTCAGCCACTCCCGGCGCTGGAACAGATCGAGTAGCCCAACTTCTGCCTCATCCAACTCAAGCCTGCGTAAACGCAACACTCGCTCTGCTAGGTGGCGCAACTCGCCGTCTTGTTCATCAACCGGCTTTAGATCGCGGGGGAACAGTTGCAATGATTCGGAGCCTACATCAACTTTCAAGCTTCCCATTTCGCCAATCTGCGCCACCTGACCCCAAAATCCATTCCACTTCTTCTGTTCTGGCGAGGCGGCTTCGTGGCGCTCTATGCGTATGAAAACAATATCCCCGACGCGAACGGGGGTTTGCGGTGCCGATCTAACCAACAAACACAGCTCGCTCGGCTCAAACCTGATTTTGTCGGCCATACCTTCGAAGCTGACTGAGAAAAGTTTGTCCGCCGCCAAAATCTGGTCAACTCGCCCCCTTTGGCCGATATAGGTCAAGTTATGCGCATGGGCATGATCGCTGATCTCTACCCAGTCGCCTATTGAAAACCCGGCGAAACTTGGTTGAGAAGGGTCGCTAGAATCTGCGGACTTGGAATCGGCGGAGTTGTTTTCTTTGATCATTTTTGCTGCCTGCCTGGTAGATTTTGCCTTGCCACTAGTAATTAGTTCCGCGATCTCCATCAGTTCTTCAGGAGGTCTCTTGAGCAGTGCATGTGCGGAATCTACACTCTGCTCGTTAAGTGTCTTGCGGAGTACTTGGGCTACTTCCTTGTGGCCGAGGGAAGCTTCGGAGTCAATCTGGGTAACGACTTTGGCCGCCTTCTGGTATGTGCGACCTGAGCCTAGTCCGACACGATCAGCGATCACGTCACGGGTTTTTCCTTTCTCTTGGAGCAGTTGTGGAAAATTTTCCACAACTGCTCTAGCGGCATTGTTATTCTGAGCCGCCAATTTTCTTTTTTTGGCTTTAGACGCCTCAACCTCTTTCCAGGCTTCCCCTTCTCGCACCTTCTGCTCAGTGGTTTTCGACCGACTAGCATTCTCTAGCAGCAACGCCTCTAGTTCGGCGGTTTCGTCAGGAAACTCCCTCACTTCCACTTGAATGCTCTCCCACCCCAACGCCAGTACAGCTTTACAACGTTGATGACCACTGATGATAGTGCCTGCCGGGGTGACGACCAATGGCTTTATCCATCCAGACATACGTATCAACTCGATTAGCTCAGTTGCGTCCTCGTCCTCGCCATAGATAGCAGAGTTCTTTTGATGTGGCTTCAGAGTCCTGGGGTCAAACTGCGTGAATACTGGTGGTGGATTCTCTTTCCGATCTTCTTTCCCCTGTTGACTGCTGCCTGGAAACGTTTCTCCGTCATTGATTGCCGTAATCCTAGCCATATTAAGTTCCATTAAAAGGAGAGATGTGCAGATCCACCCATAGGAATGGGCAATGCACTTATCCGCGAGTGGAAAAGCGTTGTGGTGGCAGTAGAGCATCTGTGCTTACAGGTAATGCTTTTCCTATAGGATGCGTTTTCGTAAAACCAGCGCAGATGAGTTAATTACCTAAACGGCGTTGCACGCTCGTTGCAACTTTTTTTAGGTCGCGATCAAGGCAGACTCAAGCTCACCCTGGCATGCATGGCTTGACTTACTGCCGCGCATCTCTTGAGTGCGAACCGCGCTTAACCGTTTGATGCCGAGTGCCATCTATCCATCTGCTACACTTCGGCACTATTAATCGCTCTCTGCTGTGTGTAGCTTGCTTACTGGTGCTACAGCTTCTGAGTTAAACAGAGGTCTGTTCATGATTGCCTTCTGTCTACCGCCAGCACCTATCGCTAGATGGTCATAGATTGATGAAACTTGGCTATTTTTTGGGGGGAAAATGCCGGAAACCCTTGTCATTGCTGCACCTGGATCATCATCAGGAGGAATACAGCGAAAAAATTTTGTTTTTTGGTTGCTAAGCGCTAAAAAACTTGTTATATTCATAGCAAAGCGGCCCACTTAAAAGGGCGGGTAAATGAATAGGCAATTCTAGAGGCACCTGCGTGAAGCACAGGTGTCTTACCCATTTTTAGGTAAGACATTAATATCATACACGATCTGCGTTCGATTGCATACTTGCCTTAATTGCAATGAGCCAAACATGCGGATTTCCAAAAATGCGTGCTTCTGTGGAAGAATGTGCGGCAACCGCTAAGAGAATCCCGGTTTCTGAGAGTCGAGCGATGTGTGCAAGTCTTCTGCAGGCGATCGCGAAGCGCGTCCGGCTCAAGCCGGATCGCGGTTGAAAGGTAAGTCCAGGTAAGACGGCACCAGAAAATCTTTAAGTTTGTTGCAGATGTCCTCAATTTCCTGTGGGACAATCCCATTCCCGAGCATCTTCTGCCGTTGAGTCTTGCTAATGGTGATTTCTTGGCCATCTCGGGTAATGCCCTTTTCGGTGCAGCCCACCGGCCATCCCATCAGGCGCTCAAACTCAGTGGCGGTGAGGGGACGGGGGTTGCCGCGATAGCTATATGGAAGGTCTTTGAGCTTTCCAGTTTTTAAGTTCATAGGACGCTTCCGATTAGTAGCGAGTTGCCCATTGCAATACAGGGTACAAGCCTCATCGCCACCTCCTGATTCAACCAAATATTCTTCTCCCTTATACTCAACCACCTTCCATGCTCCACTACCGCCCTGGTGTTTACCGCCAGTGTTGGCGAGGCTGCGGAGAGTGGGAGCCTCTTCGATGTAAGTGCGATCACCTGCCGCACCACGGTACACCACAGCAAGTAAGGATTCAGCTTTTTCGTTAAGACTTTCCACGACCGCAGCAGGATGTTTTGAATTACCTGTTCCTGCCTTGTGCGAGTTGGCTTTTAGGGTCAAACTTTCATCAATCGGTTTTCCATTGACAGAGTTAATCACAACACCATCGCTATCCAGACATGACTGCAAAGATGGCCTATCCGGCTCGATTCTGCGGCATTGGACATTCCCTGAGATGACCAACAACGAAGACTCGGCGGCGGTTTTGGGGCACCCATCGCCTCCCGTTTCTGAGTTGCCAACTCCCCACATACCCCAGTTCCCTAAACGCTGAGATGACTTTTTTGAAGTCTGAGCCGTTACCGCTGCTGAAAATCCCTTGTACGTTTTCAAAGATGAAAGTCTGAAACTTTTTAAGTCGTAGAAATCGGAGTCCCTCAAAAAACAAGCTTCCACGAACTCCATCAATTCCGGCTCTAAGTCCAGCCGTGGAAAAATCCGGGCAAGGACTGCCGAAGACAAATAAATTTGATATTGGGAGAGATCGAACAAAGTCATCTGACAAGGTTCTGACATCTGCTTCGATGAGCATTGTTTCGGGAAATCGGCGGCGAAATACTGCTGCTGCATATCGATCACTCTCAATCCCCCATAAAGGTTTGAATCCTGCCCTAACAGCACCATCCGTATCGCCGCCGCCTCCGCAGAATAAATGGGCTGAAGTCAACGATCGTTGCTCAGTGAGCATTGTCTACCCCCTTGTTTTGTAAGAATTAACCGCTTAGAATGCCGCGCCAACTTTCCTTGGTACTCAAAAACCTGTAGCAGCCGCGTTACGGATACTCGTGTCGTAGCTAGAGCTTCGGCCAATTCCTGGTGGGTCATCGGCAAATCAATCAGGCGCCCCTGGTCAACGTCGCGGCCAAACTTTTGGCTTAGCCAGACTAAGAATTGCCACAGCCGCTCTTTGACCGGGTGGCTGTGAAGGATGCTCAGCAGTTCTTCTGTTTGCTGGAATTGACCAACTAGGGTATCTAGCGATCGATACACCAGCATTGGCGGCAGCAGGCTCACTTTTACGGTGGTGAGGCACTGCATGTAATAAGGATTGAGCTTAGAGAGCGGCTGGCCCAAAATGTCACCCGGCCCCCAGTATCCCAAGATAATGCGTCGCCCTTTTTCGTTCCAGGTCCAGGTACGGACAACACCGCGCTCGATTCGCCACAAGCTATCTGTTGTTGCCGAAATCGAGTCTCGGGCGCAGAAAACATATTGTTTTGTGGAAAAAGGTAGAGCAGGTAGGTCAGACAAGATTTCTTCGAATTGAGCGATTTGAGATGTAGGCATTTGCTTTTCTTTCTAGAGAGCAAAAACATTAGACAATTGATTAATTACTTACGGAACCGGCTATACATCTGCGTTTTTAACATCGAGCGGTTGGGGCGATCGCTATGATTGCAATTTCCAAGTTTGATCTGGATTGCCATTGCATTCCCAGAGAATTATCCCGGTACCATTGTCGGACTTACCATTTTGGGTGCCTACACACTTATTGTTGATACCCTGTAATGTTCCCTGACTTGTTAACGTCCACTTTTGGTCGGCGTTGCTATTACATTCCGCCAAAATCAGTCCCGTACCATTTGAACTACTGCTGTTTTGCGTGCCTGCACACTTGCTGTTGATACCCTGCCAAGCTCCCTGGGTTGTTAATTTCCATTGCTGGTCTGGGTTGCTATTGCAATCAGATAAGATCAGTCCCGTATCACTATTAGAACTACCATTCTGCGTGCCGATGCATTTACTCGCTAGTCCTACCAGTTTTTGAGCTGTTGAACTGACTGGTGGCGCAGTTGGGGGTGCAGGTGGAGGCGGTGCGGAGGGATCTAATTTCACTGCCAGAAGTACGGCTCCCGAATTAGGAATCGAAAACGTTACATGACCGTTAACAACGGATGGGCCAGCGGTACTACTATCAAGATGATTCGAATCATACTGATACAGCGTTGTGTTGGCATTGGAAACTAATCCAGATAAGTCGGTGTCTACTGTATATGAACTAGTACTACTGTTCGTTTCTAGTACATATATTATACCTCCATCTTTTGTAGTGATCGCATTAATGTCGCTACTGCTAGCCACGCTTTGATAAGTTGGTTTGCCCCCTTTTAATGCTCGGGTTGCCATCCGCAAAGCATAATAAACGTTGCGCGGTTTCTCGTTTGTATCAACGAGACCTGACCCTGGCTCCCACTGATGTAATACATAGTAATGAGTACCGTAAACGTACTGATCACCCGGATGGGATATATCCATCAAGCCGTTTATTATTGAGATGCCGAAAGGAATTGAGTCATTAGCTGGCCCACCACCATAGTCTTTAAATGCGTCATAGCTACCCCATTCAGTTATCCAAATGGGATAATTGCTGTGACCACTCTGGTTGAGGTAGCCATGAACAGTTGTTGCCCCCTTTGACAGTTCAGAGCCAGTTACATATTGGTGGTACGAAACACTGTCAAAACTATCAGGAGCATTTGCAAGAGCGTCAGAAATCCAATTATTTGTCCAAGTGGGTGTGGGTGCAAGAACGTGATAACTGCGACCAGGAAGATACTTCGTGTAAACGTAATCAATCGCATCATGAGTCAAACGCATGAAATCAAAAAACTGTGATTCTGTCCCATGCCAAAAACGTGAGCCAGCATCAGGTTCGTTGAACACTTCGTAGTCGTTGACTTGATAATCATTGCGAACATTCAGCCAATACGCTAGAGCGAAGACATATTTCCACCACTCGTTCTTGTCTGCCTGAGTGATTGGCGGATTAGCCATAAAAGTCCCAGCGCCATCGTGATCTAGGGTGAAGTTGATCACGGAGCGGATGCTCATTGATTTCAAGGTGCTGAAGTATTCTGGAGCGCCCATACCCCCAATCCAGTTCGATGCCAGGTGCTTGTCCCAAACCGACCAATTAATGGAGTTGGGATCTGCCTTTAGCTGAGCAATACTGGGTTGTCCGTACACGGGGCTATCATCAACGGGCTCCCAATTAGATGCTTGCCCAGTCACTCGCATCGTATTCAAGCCAAGATCTTTAATTTCTGCGAATGCGGCTTTCTGATCAGGAACGAACCCATCCCCAGCCCCGATATAAGTCGTGCTCTGCCCCCACTGAGAACTCTGGACAGTGATGGTTGCCCTTGAGTCAGCGAGCGCAGGCATCTCAGTTAAGCCATACTCATTTGCCAACACGATGGCCAGGCTTAAAAGCCCCACAAAGAAAAAAAATCTCCGGCGGCAAATAATTTTTAAGTTGCCCATAACTTCTGCATTTTTCAAGTTTTTCGTCGGCTTGAACCAAAAAATTTTGGTTGAGTTGGCTCAAATCAAACCACAACTCTAAAGAGTTGACTAGTTAGAAAAAGACTGTAGTTTAGCAAGAATACGTCTGGATTCTACTGATTTTTGGGAGCGCTTGAGCCCCGGCGCTCCAACATTTGGCGCACCTCTGGGCTTGGCATGTAGTTATAGCCAATCGATGAATGCACCGAGTCATCAATAATCTGAGGTGTCAGCAACACAATTACTTCTTGGCGTTGATGTGTTTTGTTGGTGCTTCTAAACAGCGCACCCAGGATAGGAATATCGCCCAAAATCGGCACCTTAACTATCGAGGTTTGGTCTGAGTCTTGAATGATGCCTGACAGAATTAGAGTTTGATTATCTCGGAGGCGAAGCACCCCAGAATTCAGCGAGCGCTCAGATACCAAAGTAATTTGTTGCTGACTACCTGTGCCAACGCCTATGGTAGTTGTACCTGCCGGTGCCCGCACAATCGGAGCAACTGATAGAGCCACAAAAGCAATTCAAAATTCAAAATTCAAAGTTCAAAAAGGGAATTTCATTTTTCATGATGAATTTTCGATTTCTCACAGTGAGCATGGACAGAGGTATCAATTTACGCATTAATCCTATTTTTCATTTTGAATTTTGAATTTTGAATTGTTTTGACCTTCTTGGACAATTAATGTTGGATCAGTCAGGATCTTGGAATCGCCATCCGTAATTGAAGCCTGTAAGACAGATAGAAACCTATTGGAGTGTACCTGCAATCCTTGGAACCCCCCAAAATCAGGTTGGTTAGTCTTGCCAAAATTTAACGTAGCAACGCCTTGAGAACTTTGAAAAAAGTTGTTGCCAATCCCGAACGAGAAACTAGCGTTAGCCTGGTCCATTGCCGTCAGGTTGACATCGACAATCTTGACGTTTACGGCAACTTGGCGACGACGGGTTACAACGAATCCAGACATTATGCCCAGCCGTGTATTGAATATCTCATCGTTAGCCATGAATAAACCTAGTTGACGGCTGGGCATAATGTCAGGAAAAAATCTCGGGGAATCAAGCTGAGTTAATTGAGTCGTGGCAATATCAGCTTGTTTGGGAGAACCAACCAATGTTACAGAATTGGTGCGCTCGTCTCCTATTGCCTGTAAACCTCGGAGTATGGGTACAGAGTCCTGGAAATTAACGCGCTGAGTTTCAATTCTCGTTTCTGTGCTGGTCTGGGTTTGTGTGGTTGGCTGTGGGGGGGCACCCCCAGTACCTCCCGCAGTTAAAGGCACAGCCGTCACGCTGGTAATGACACGTTCCCGGCTGACGGCACTTTCTGCACCGAAGCCAACCAAAAAGTTCAGCGCCACTCCCACTGTGACCTGATTAAGTCGGAAGCTACGCACGATAATATTACGAGCCTGATTGGGCAGCGTAGTGCCGACTAAAATCGTTTTGCCATTCCGGTTAGCTTGCAGACCGCTAATGCGGAGCACATAGTTGAAGACGTCTTGAACCGACTCGTTTTCGATATCCAGAGAAATCGTTGGTCCCTCGGTGTTACCCGCACCACCTACAGGAGGAATAGCTGGTTGACCTAAATCCCCCGGTGCCGCACTTGTTGGCGTGAAGACAAGATTAAGACCGGCAGCACGGGCCAGCAGTGCTAGGACTTCTCTAGCGGGAGCATCCCGCAACACCAGTCGAGGAACACGTTCGGTGGTGCCCAAATCAATCAGCGCCGGGGAAGCATCGCTATTCGAGACAGCAATATCTCCCACAGGGGGGGCGATCGCCCTGTGAGTGAAAGGTTGATCCGGATTTCCTGCTTGAGCCGAACCCGACCCCGACTGAACGGGTTTCCCATCAATCGTTAGCCCAGGATTCGGAACCATAACGCTTGGCACAGGTCCACTCTGGCTTTGGGCTAGAAGAGGTCTGGCTGAGGGATTAGCAGGTGCAGTTAGAGTGGAGGGGGTTGCTGGGACACTAGCAGCAGCCGTTCCTGATCCAGGGCTAAAGCTCAGGGTAATTCCTGCGGCGGTTCTTTGGGCAATTTGAGCACTGGGAGGGCGGCTGGTGCCTCGGACGAGCACCCGGATCGTATTGGGGTCAAGCTGCGTGATTACGACCGAGTTAATCCCTGCGGCTGGGTTTTCTTGCCGGAAACTGTTGCCTTGAGGTAAGCGCAGCTGGGTATTGACAATATCTTCCACCAGGACCTGGCCCCGAGTGCTCGTAAGAATTTGAGGGCGAGCGCCGGTAGAAGTTTCCAGCACTAGATTCAGACCACCAGTTGTTGGATTCAGCCGCACCCCGATTATCTGAGTGACTGTGGCCCCGAGATTTTTTCCAGACATTATGGACAACCCTCGTTTAGGGTATCTGTTGGCACCCAGAGAAAAGCCTGTTGTTAAGGGTTGTCCATAATGTCTGGATATTTTGTAACCCCACACGGGCTGAGCCCCTAGTATAGCTAGAGCTGCGCTGATGAATAGTGGAGCACTGCAATGGCTCAAAATCACCTTCCCCCCCCCTACAAGATGCGGCAACAGCGCATAATTACCTAGCGACAAGATGCGCCAAACGTTTTTTCAGTCTAAGCGAACGCCAGGAAAAAACTGAAAAAGCGCCAATAGCAAAGGCCATTGTACCGAACGCGGAATTTGGTTCGGGAACCGGCGTTGAAGAGGGGTTGGTAACAATTGCTCTGCTTAGTGTTAAGGGAGCTTCGCCAGTAGGTTGACCCTCTACAGTGACAGTCCCATCAAAAGCATAATCAGTCCAAGCGCGATCGCCGTTAGGGTTGGCACCTGGGGTGTCAAGCGCGAACGAATTTACCCGCAGGCTTATGCTGTTGATGGTATTTCCCTTGAGGGCCGGATTGCCGCCAAACAAATCACCGTTTTTGGTTGAGAAAATCTGGGAACTTCTTAGCGCTCCCGAACCAAAAGATAGCGTTGCTTTATGGGAATTCCCATCGGTCAAGAAGGCAGCAAAATCATTGAAATTGGAATCATTTTCTGGAGTCGCAGTAAACGTCTGACCTACATCGGCAGGGGTGATGCTCGTACCTTTGAACAAGGGTGCATTTGTTGCCGGAGCAGACGCTCCTCGCCCTGGGCTCGTTGCTGAGAAAGGAGCGATCGCGAGGGTAGGGTGAAACTCGTGGAAAATATCACTAATGCCGCCACTAGCGGTGAAATCTTCTGTGCCAAGAACCGCCGCCTGTGCTCGGCCTGCTTCTAATGCCAGCAAGCCGCAGGCAAAGGCTAGAGCTGCTAGAGCTAGCCTATTAAGATTGGCGACTGGGTAGTTTTTGGGGGTCTGAAGGGGGCGGGGATTTGAACTATGCATATTTTATCTTTGGGAGAATTGGGTCTGTCTTTGTACTTTTAACTGCTGCCAAGCAGATGGCTCCCCCATCAAAGAAATTGGGTTTTGCCAATAATCCGCCAACTCAACAGCTTTTGATTGCCACTGGGAAGTTAACCTGAACATCCGTCGAGGTCGTCCGCGCCCTGGAACTTTTTTCCAATAGCAGGTAATGGCGTTTTCAGATTCGAGAAAATCAAGCACACTGGAAAGGACGGTATCAGAAAGAAGATACTGTGGGTGCTCGTTCTCCAGGCGTTTCCTCAGTTCTGTGGCGTAGGACTCTCCCTCTAACAAGACTGACAGCACATAGCAAACCGCGACTTCGGGACGCAAATAAGCAGGCGGTGGACTTCGAAAAAACTGAAAAACTTGCTCAATATTCATGTTTTTGACTTGAAAAAGAAATTACTTTCTAACAGCTTGAGCTGCCTGAGCAGATTCCTCCGAGCGATCTTGCATTATTGCCTGCAACTGAAAGGATGTGTTGATTAGAGCAGGCCCGCCGCGCTCCACCTGGCATGAAGCGTCAGCAGGCGGTCTGGGCAACAATGTCGATTGATAATCCTTGATCGTCAACAGAGGCTGGAGGCGCTCGATATTACGAAAAATGGATTCGGTTTGTTCAAAGGTTCCGCTAAATGCGACATTGAAGACGCGGCGTTTAAGCTTGCCGTTGAGACGCGAGCCGAGCGTCCCATCGGTAATCACCTCATCCGCCTGTTTTCCGGGCACAAACCGCTGGAGTTGCGCTCTAGCTTGATGCTGTTTGATTTTGGCGTTAGCGGACTCAATTATACGATTGAGATCCAGCAGCAACGTATCTAAGGACTTTTGATTGGCAAACATCGCCAACACCTCTGAGTGCTGATGTTGCGCCTGTGCCAGCGCAGTTTTTAGCTGAGGCGTATGTTGTAGTCCTGCTTGTTTCTGCTGAAAAAGCGCCTGCTTGAGTGCTAAATCTGTTCTTAGCTTCTGATAGTTTTCCCAAGCTGGCAGAAGTTGGTTCATGGAGAGGTAGATACCTCCCCCTAAACCTAAAACCGCAAACAGAGCGCCACTGATTTCTGGGCGCAAGCTTATGCCAAAAGCACTAGGGCTATCTGTCTGAAAGCGCAATTCAGAGAGATTTCGATGAGAGAACTGTTCTCTCAGAGCAGCGGAGACTTCAGGGGTTATCGTTTTTCTGCTCATATTTCCTCTCCGAAACTGAATTAATTTGATATTAATTCTTTCAAGCTTCTGAGTAAATCTTCGTCTTTACACGGCTTGGTAAGATAATCGGCGGCACCGAGAAGCTCGGCTCTTGTGCGACTTTTCTCATCATTATTGGAGGTTAGCATCACGACGGGAATGTCCGAGAATTTCGGGTCTGATTTTACATGAGTCAAAAATCCATAGCCGTTAAGATTGGGCATATCAAGATCGCAGATTACCGCGCTGACACATAACCCCAACGATAGCTTGTCAACAGCTTCTTTGCCATCAACAGCAAGTTCGGGTTGATATCCCGCTGCTGATAAGATCGACGAGACTATAGACCGAATGGTGAGTGAATCATCTACGACTAGAATAGTCGGTTTTGGCTGAGTCGGTTCTGCCGCCCCTGAGAATTTATTGTTCGAATTAGATGTTTGGGGTTCATGATCCGGAGTGAGATTGTCCAGGGCAAAGTCAGAGATGTTGTTCAAGTCGTCCACAACGAATCCATTCGACTTAGCTGAGCCATTGTGAACACCATTGTGGGAATTAGCATGCCCCTGAAGAGAATGATGATATGTGGAATTACCATTAAATTTGTTGTCGGGCCCGTGATGGGGGGTTGCACTCCCTGATGAAGCATCAAATTGATTGGGATCAGCATTAGTTGCTAGTTGAGAGATTTCGTCGCGCAACACAAGCAGCAGGTGCGATGACCGCTCATGCTGTCGGAGCACCTGCTCAAGGAGTTCCGACGTATGCTCATGCTGAGCGTTGACTTGATTGAACAGTTCCAGTAATTGCTCAAGCTTGTTACTGTCAATCCCAAATTGTTTTGACTGATTAATCTCCTCGACATAATTGAGATCGAAAGCTAATTCTGGCTGGAGTTCAGAGAAATCCTCAACTTTAAATCTGGCGGACGGCAGGATAGAAAGCTGGACTGGAAGCGCTGATAAATTCTCAATTTTTTTTTGCTCGGACGGCGCAGAATTCCTAGTGTTGTGTAATTGCTCAGTCAAATCATCAAGTCGGCCTGACAGCACCGCCGATTGCATGAGGCGTAGGTCTGCTTTGGCAAAACTTGCAATTTCTTCGACTCGCTCAGGAAAGTCTTTCAGTTCTTGAGCAATTGAATTCCACAGGCGATTCCAGCCAACAATCCGCAAGGTTTCACCAACCTCGATCAACGAATCTAGAATTTCTGAAACTTCTTTTGAAAAGTCAGCTTTATCCGCCTTCAAATCAGGCGACTCCAGACGTTGCAAGCACTCGTCTATTTCGCTTTTCAAGATCAGGGCTACAACGGTTTGAGGCTCTTCTTGTGCTGAATTATCTGATGAAGCTGGAGTCAAATCTTTTAGAATCAAATCCAGCTGCTCGAAGAGGGGATGTGCATTAGTTTGCAACCATTGCTCATCAACCTCTTCTCCCTCACGATTAATGCCAAACACTTTCCACAGCATCTCTTGGGCAAGGAGGAGGAGGTATTCTAGTTCAGGATTTCTCTTATGTATGCGCTCTTTGAACACTTTCAAGAAATCTTCCATCCGGCAAGCCAGATCTCCCAGGCACTCAAATCCAGTCATCCGAGCGCCGCCTTTAATTGAATGAACAGCACGAATTACTTCATTGAATTCGTGCTGTTCAAGGCGAGATTCGGCAGCTAATTGATAAATTGCTGATTGGATTGTATTGAGATGCGCCTCTGCTTCTTCTAGAAACACAAGCCGAATCTCGTCCGATTTCGACTGTGGCATGGTATTAATCACTTCTCAGTACTTTCCTACTCATTTTGATTATTTTTTATCATGGCTTATAGTATATAGTCGGCAAATTTCTAGATCAAATTAAGATTAAATATCAATCTCTATCTTACCAGTGTTCAGCTGCTAAAAGCAACTCTTGCAATCAATGGAGAGGGAGAAAACCTGCATTTTCTATCAATCTTTGCCCTTCAATCGAGAGCATAATATTAGTATAAGCGATCGCAGCCTGCTCAGAATCAGAGCCATCGTGGCGATACACTACATACAAGTTATGTGTCAATGGATAACTCCCGGACTGAATAGCCAGAGTATTTATTTCGGCGTTAATATTGTACGGTTGAACATATTGACTCGGGGACTGGACTGAAGAGATGGCCAACGGGCGAATTGAGTCTTGTCCTTTGAGGGCAGCAAAAGACCCAAAACTAATCGCACCAGGCGTGACGCTGACTTGACGAATAGCCGCGCTGTAATCAGGAGCAATTAATGCATGTACGGCACTTACAGCACCAGTTTCATTTTGCAGTAACAAGGCGATCTCCGTACTACTTTTCGGGTCAATGGAGATTGGCACAATTGGCAAATCCTGGCCGCCTACCTGGTTCCAGTTCTTGATAACCCCGAGGTAAATACCTCGAAGCTGGCTCAGGGATAACCCAGTCATAACGACCCCAGGATGCGTGTAGAAGGGGATGGCGTCAATTGCTATTGGCACCTGTTGCAAGGTGAAGCCACGGAGTTTAGCCTTGCTGTAATCGGCATCAGTTAGCGGCAGACCTGATAGAGAAAAGCTAAGTATGCCGTCCAGAACCATTGCCACCCCCTGGCGAGAACCAGGGTTAGCAAAAGCCGGAGCAAGATATCGTAAATGAAACTGGGGCTGTGTACGAGCTAATATGTCAGCGCTGGCAGAACGCAATGAGGTGAGGGCAGGATCTCCGCCGTAGTTGAAGATACCTTTCGGCGCAGGCACCTCGGAAATTAAATTATAAAGCTGGAGTTGTTGAGCTTGGAGAGGGGCAGAAACCAGGGCGAACGCATCTTAATTTTATACCAAGCCTTGATATGATATACTGAGAT